>JBBSQN010000064.1:0-28589 GCA_038257875.1 Mycobacteriales bacterium | reverse complement strand
TGCGCCTGGTCTGCTGTCCGACGGGCATAACGCCAGTTCAACGCCATCTCTCGACATCCCGAGTGATCGCTGCCCGATCACATCAGACAGCCGGTCATCTCAACTGTGATCTTGACACGGATTCCGGAGGTCTGAGCCTGCGCCGTCTGTACGAGCTGGATGACCACGAGGGCGGCGGCGAGGTCTACCAGCTCGCCGAAGGAATGGCGGTTCGGCTGCAGGACGCCCTTCGTCGAGCCAGCTACTCGCCAACCGTGGGTCGCCAGCTCGAGGCCGTCACCGCGACGGCCATGGAACACGCCGGATGGACCGCCTACGACGCTGGGTTGGACGAGAAGGCGCGACGTTGGTGGCTGGAGACGTGTCACTTCGACGAGCTCGCCGGCGTCCGCGACGCTCGGGTCACGGCGCTGGCGTCGATGTCGTTGGAAGCGGGTCGGTCTCCCGCCCGCGGTCGGGAGACCGTCGCCCTGGCCGAAGCCACCCGGACAGCAGCCGGCACGCAGGCAGCGCCGACCCTGCTTTCCCTCATCTCAGCGCGCGAAGCTGTCGGTCACGCCCACCTCGGGGATCGCGCGGCGGCCGGTGCTGCCATCGCGGAGGCCCGCCGTCAGCTCGACCACGGCTGGCGCGGTGACGAGATCTTCTGGCTTGCGTACTGGGGCCCCGCGGATCTGTCCTGGCACGAGACGCGGGTAGCGCTGACGCTCGGCGACGGGAGGTTGGCCGAGAAGGCCGCCCGGGCAGCGGTTGCCGACGCTGACACCGAGCGCTACCCGAGGAACCACGCGCTGTACACCGCCGGTCTCGGGTCGGTGTTGACCGAGGTCGGGCGGCTGGACGAAGCCATCGCGGTGACCGGAGACGCCCTTCGGCACGTCGTCGCCGTGGGTGGCTCCCGCCGGGGTTTCTCCGATCTGAGACACACGATCGATCGGCTGGGCCACCAGCACTATGCACCTGCACGACAGTTCGCCGTGGCTGCACAGCGGCTCCTTCCCACAGCCGCGTGAGGCGATACAGTGATCGTCGCGAGATCCGGGGATCCGCCCTTTCCAGGGCGAAAAGACGGGTCTCGCAGCGATCACCAGTGGCTGATCGCCATGCACGAACGTCACCGGCACCACCCACCCCATCACCCGCACTCCGGAGCCGGCGACCGGGTGTGACCCGACTCCCACCCAGAGAACGGTAGCCATCTGGCGGAGCGCGTGGCACGCTGAGCTGGTGCTCGCGCTGCGCCTACGTCTCGTGGTCCGTCGCCACGTCGACTTCCTTCTCATCAACAGCGCGATGTGTCGGCCGGTCATCTGACCTGCGCCGACCCGTCTCATATATCCGACGACCCGGCGCCGGGATGCCCGGCCCTGGGCGAACGGCCCTACACCGCGGCGTTCCCGGCCTGACCTGGGAGCCCACACATGCCCGCCACCACCCCGGACACAGCTGCTCCGAAGCGCACACGTGGCGAAGGCCAGTGGAAGCTCGGCCACCGCGAGCCGCTCAACCCGAACGAGCGAACTAAGCGTGATGACGACGGGCTCAACGTCCGCACGCGGATCGAGAGCATCTACTCCCGGCAGGGGTTCGACTCGATCGACCCGGCCGATCTGCGCGGCCGGATGCGCTGGTGGGGCCTCTACACCCAGCGCAAGCCAGGCATCGACGGCGGCCGCACCGCGGCCCTGGAACCCGAGGAGCTCGACGACGAGTTCTTCATGCTCCGGGTGCGCCTCGACGGCGGCGCGCTGACCACCGAGCAGCTGCGCGCCATCGGGGAGATCTCGCAGACCTACGCCCGCGACACCGCCGACGTCACCGACCGGCAGAACATCCAGTACCACTGGATCCAGATCGAGGACATGCCCGCGATCTGGGAGCGCCTCGAAGGTCTCGGGATGCGCACCACCGAGGCGTGCGGCGACACCCCGCGGGTCATCCTCGGCTCCCCGGTCGCCGGGATCTCGGCCGACGAGGTGCTCGACCCGCAGCCGGCGATCGCCGAGATCGTGCGCCGCTACGTCGGCAACCCCGACTTCTCCAACCTGCCGCGCAAGTTCAAGTCGGCGATCTCCTGGCAGCAGGACGTGGCGCACGAGGTCAACGACGTCTCGTTCGTCGGGGTGGTGCACCCCGAGCACGGCCCGGGCTTCGACGTGTGGGTCGGCGGCGGGCTGTCCACCAACCCGAAGATCGCCCAGCGGCTGGGGGCGTGGGTGCCGCTCGCGGAGGTCCCCGACGTGTGGTGCGCCGTCGTCTCGGTGTTCCGCGACTACGGCTATCGCAGGCTGCGCCACCGGGCCCGGATCAAGTTCCTCGTCGCGGACTGGGGAGCGGAGCGGTTTCGCCGGGTGCTGGAGCAGGAGTACCTCGGCCGCACGCTGATCGACGGGCCCGCGCCGGCGACGCCGCAGCGCCCGATCGACCACGTCGGCGTGCACCGCCAGGCCGACGGGCGCTACTACGTCGGCGTCGCACCGGCGTCGGGCCGGGTGTCGGGGTCCACGCTGCTCGCGCTGGCCAAGGCCGCGGAGTCGGCCGGGTCGCGGCGGGTGCGGCTCACCCCGCAGCAGAAGATCGTCGTGCTCGACGTTCCCGAGGATGCCATCGCGTCGCTGACCACCGAGCTCGCCGAGCTGGGTCTGCCGTCCGAACCCTCGCCGTGGCGGCGCTCGACGATGGCCTGCACCGGCATCGAGTTCTGCAAGCTCGCGATCGTCGAGACCAAGCAGCGGGCGATCCGGCTGGTCGAGGAGCTGGAGGGCCGCCTCACCGACGTCGCACCGGAGGTGCCGATCTCGATCCACCTCAACGGTTGCCCCAACTCCTGCGCGCGCACCCAGGTCGCCGACATCGGGCTCAAGGGCCAGATCGTCACCGACGCGGGCGGCAACCAGGTCGAGGGGTTCCAGGTGCACCTCGGCGGCGGGCTCGGGCTCGACGCCGGGTTCGGCCGCAAGCTGCGCGGGCTCAAGGTCACCAGCGCCGAGCTCGGCAACTACGTCGAACGGGTCGTCCGCCGCTTCGCCATGGCTCGCGAGCCCGGCGAACGGTTCGCCCAGTGGGTGGCCCGGGCCGCCGAGGGAGATCTCACATGAGCACGCTGCGCGTCGTCCCCTTCTACTGCCCGTACTGCGGCGAGGAGGACCTGCGGCCCGCCGAGCAGACCGAGGGCTCCTGGTACTGCCCGGCCTGTCTGCGGACCTTCGCACTGAAGATGCTCGGTATCGGCGTTCCGGAGGTGTCTCGATGACCGCGACCACCGATCTGCAGGCCGTCGCCGAGCGCGGCGCGGCGGAACTGGGCCCGGACGCCACCGCCGAGCGGGTGCTGGCCTGGACCGCCGCGACCTTCGGCGACCGGTTCGTCGTCGCGTCGAACATGCAGGACGCGGTGCTGGTCGACCTCGCCGCCCGGGCCCGGCCGGGCGTCGACGTCCTGTTCCTGGAGACCGGCTACCACTTCGCCGAGACCCTCGGCACCCGCGACGCCGTGGCGGCGACCTACGACGTGCGGATCGTCGACGCCGAGCCCGAGCACACCGTGGCCGAGCAGGACTCCCTGCTGGGCGCCGACCTGTTCGCCCGCGAGCCCGACCGCTGCTGCGCGCTGCGCAAGGTGGCCCCGTTGCAGCGCACGCTGGCGCGCTACGACGCCTGGGTCACCGGGGTCCGCCGGGTCGAGGCGCCGACCCGGGCGGACACCCCGCTGGTCACCTGGGACGAGCGGTTCGGGCTGGTGAAGGTCAACCCGATCGCCGCGTGGAGCGACGAGGAGCTGGACGCCTACATCGACGCCCACCAGGTCCTCGTCAACCCGCTGGTCGCCGCGGGCTACCCGTCGATCGGTTGCGCGCCGTGCACCGCCAAGCCCGCGCCGGGAACCGACCCGCGCAGCGGCCGCTGGGCCGGGCGGGCCAAGACCGAGTGCGGGCTGCACCAGTGAGCGCACCGGTGCTGGACGCCCTGGACGTGCTGGAGAGCGAGTCGATCCACATCTTCCGCGAGGTCGCGGGCGAGCTCGACCGCCCGGTGATCCTGTTCTCCGGGGGCAAGGACTCGACGCTGCTCGTGCACCTGGCGGTGAAGGCGTTCGCGCCCGCACCGATACCGCTGCGCCTGCTGCACGTGGACACCGGGCACAACTACCCCGAGGTGATCGACTTCCGGGACCGGCTCGTGGCGCGCCTCGGCCTGCGGCTCGAGGTCGCCCGCGTCCAGGACTGGCTCGACGACGGCCGCCTCGTCGAGCGCGCCGACGGCACCCGCAACCCGCTGCAGACCACCCCGCTGCTCGACACGATCAACGCCCACCGGTTCGACGCCGTGGTCGGCGGCGCCCGCCGCGACGAGGAACGTGCGCGGGCCAAGGAGCGGATCCTCAGCCTGCGCGACGCGTTCGGCCGCTGGGACCCGCGCCGGCAGCGCCCGGAGCTGTGGAACCTCTACAACGGACGGCACGCCCCCGGCGAGCACGTCCGGGTGTTCCCGATCTCCAACTGGACCGAGCTCGACGTGTGGCGCTACATCCGGCGCGAGGGCATCGAGCTACCGACGATCTACTACGCGCACCGGCGCGAGGTGTTCCGCCGCGACGGCATGTGGCTGGCCGCGGGCCCGTGGGGCGGGCCGCGCGGCACCGAGCGCGTCGAGCTCAGGACGGTGCGCTACCGGACCGTCGGCGACGGCTCGTGCACCGGGGCGGTCGAGTCCACCGCCAGCACCCTCGACGAGGTCATCGCCGAGGTGACGGCGTCGCGGCTGACCGAGCGCGGGGCCACCCGGGCCGATGACCGGCTCTCGGAGGCCGCGATGGAGGACCGCAAGCGTGAGGGGTACTTCTAGATGACGCGCGATCTTCTCCGCTTCGCCACCGCCGGCAGCGTCGACGACGGCAAGTCCACCCTCGTCGGGCGCCTGCTCTACGACACCAAGTCGGTCCTCGCCGACCAGATCGAGGCCGTGGCGCGCGCGTCGGTCGAGCGGGGCCTGACCTCCCCGGACCTGTCGCTGCTGGTCGACGGCCTGCGCGCCGAGCGCGAGCAGGGCATCACGATCGACGTCGCCTACCGCTACTTCGGGACCCCGAACCGCGAGTTCGTGCTCGCCGACACCCCGGGCCACGTGCAGTACACCCGCAACACGGTCACCGGGGCGTCCACCGCCGAGCTCGCCGTGCTGCTGGTCGACGCCCGGCACGGCGTCGTCGAGCAGACCCGCCGGCACGCCGCGGTGCTCGCGTTGCTGCGTGTGCCCCGGCTGGTGCTGGCCATCAACAAGATCGACCTGGTCGACTACGACGAGGGCGTCGTGGCGGCCATCGCCAAGGAGTTCGCCGGGCTGGCCCGCTCGCTGGGCTTCGCCGACGGCGCCGTGGTCACCATCCCGGTCTCGGCGCTGCTCGGCGACAACGTGGTCGAGCGCTCGGCGCGCACGCCCTGGTACGCGGGGCCGACCCTGCTGGGGCACCTCGAGTCGGTACCGGTCACCGGTCCCGACGTGACCGCGCCGTTCCGGATGCCGGTGCAGTACGTGATCCGGCCCGGGCCCGGAGCCGCCGTGCCCGACTACCGGGGCTACGCGGGCCAGGTCGCCGCGGGCACCGTCGCCGCCGGTGACGAGGTCGTCGTGCTGCCCGGTGGCGCGCGCACCACCGTGGCCTCGGTGCAGACCGCGGACGGCCCGCTCGCCGCCGCCGGCGCCGGGCGCAGCGTCACCGTGCTGCTGACCGACGACATCGACATCTCCCGCGGCGACGTGCTCGCGTCCGCGGCGGCGCCGCCGCGGGTGACCGACGAGCTCGAGGCCACGCTGTGCTGGCTCGCCGAGAAGCCGCTGCGCCCCGGCGCCCGACTGCTGCTCAAACACGGCACGCGCACCACACCGGTGCTCGTCGGGGCGATAACGGAGCGGCTGGACACCGACACGCTCACGTTCGGCGCGGCGCCCGCCGAGCTGGCGATCAACGACATCGCGCGCGTCGGGCTGCACACCGCCGACCCGCTGCCGGTGGACGACTACGCCGACGTGCGCGCGACCGGCAGCGTCCTGCTCATCGACCCGCAGACCGGCAACACGCTGGCCGCCGGGCTCCTCGGCACGCCGCTGGTGCTCCTCGACCCGCCCGCGGGCCCGTAGACCCGATCATGTCGAAACCTCCCACGATGGCCGCGCCGCCGCTGGTCGCGGTCGCCCACGGCAGCCGGGACCCGCGGTCGGCCGCCACCGTCGCGGCGCTCGGCGACGAGATCCGCCAACAGCGCCCCGACCTCGACGTGCGGCTGAGCTTCCTCAACCTGTCCGCGCCGCGGCTGCACGACGTGCTGGACGGCGTGTACGGCCAGGGCCACCACGAGGCGGTCGTCGTGCCGCTGCTGCTCGGGCACGCGTTCCACGCTCGGGTGGACGTCCCCGGCGCGGTGGCCCGGGCTGCCCGCCGCCATCCCGGCCTGGACCTGGCGGTGGCCGCGGTGCTCGGCGGCGATCCGCGCCCGACCGACGCCGCGCTGCGCCGCCTCGCCGAGGCCGCCGGGCCGCTGGACGACCCCGAGCTCGGCGTCGTCCTCACCGCCGCAGGATCGTCGCACGCCCCGGCCAACGCGGCCGTGGCCGCGATCGTCGCCGGGTGGGCCCGGCGGTACGGGTGGAAGGGCAGCCTCGCGGCCTTCGCCGCGGCCGCCGACCCGACCGTCGACGCGGCTGTCCGCGCGTTGCGCGGGCGCGGGGCAGGGCGGATCGCGGTGGCGCAGTGGTTCCTTGCGCCCGGGCTGCTCCCCGACCGGGTGGCGGCCGCCGCCCGCGGTGCCGACCCCACCGTCACGATCGCGGCCCCGTTGGGAGCCGACCCGGCCGTCGCAGAGCTCGTGCTGGACCGCTACGCGGCCGCGGCTGCGGAGCTGACCGACCTACGGGGGCAGCGGCGTGTCGCGAGTTGACCTCGAGCCGTTCTGGCCGTCCCGGCGCGGGCACGCCTTCGACGAGGGCTGAGCGGCGCGCCGTGCCGGCCCGCCCACCCCTCGAGCTCCCGGAGACCTGCCGTGCCCACTCTCGTCCTGCTCGCCTTCGCCGGCTTCCTCGCCCAGCTCGTCGACGGGGCGCTCGGCATGGGCTATGGCGTCACCTCCACCTCGCTGCTGCTCATCGCCGGGCTGAGCCCCGCGGCGGCGAGCGCGTCGGTGCACTTCGCCAAGATCGGCACAGCGCTGGCGTCCGGGCTGGCGCACTGGCGGTTCGGCAACGTCGACTGGCGCCTCGTCGGGCGGCTCGGCGTCCCGGGTGCGGCCGGGGCGCTGCTCGGTGCCCTGCTGCTCTCGCGGCTGTCCACCGCGGCGGCCGCCCCGCTGATGGCGGGGCTGCTCATCGCGATCGGCGCGTTCATCCTGGTCCGGTACGCGGTGCGGCCGCCCCGACTGTCGACGGCGCGCACCTGTCCGCACGGCAGGCGGTTCCTCGCCCCGCTGGGCCTGCTCGGCGGTTTCGTCGACGCGACCGGCGGCGGCGGGTGGGGCCCGGTGTCGACCGCGTCGCTGCTCATCGCGGGCCGCACAGCCCCGCGAACGGTGATCGGGTCGGTGAACACCTCCGAGCTCCTCGTCACCGTGGCGGCCGGCCTCGGCTTCCTCGTCGGGCTGGGCGTCGCGGGGATCGACTGGCCGGCCGTGGTGGCCCTGCTGGGCGGCGGGATGCTCGCGGCCCCGCTGGCGGCCTGGCTGGTCACCCGCCTTCCCGCCGCCGTGCTCGGCGCGGCCGTGGGCGGCCTGATCGTGCTCACCAACGCGCGCACGGTGTTCGCGAGCGCGGGCGTCGACGGCGCCCCGCGGCTGGTGCTCTATCTCGTCCTCGCGGCCGCATGGCTGGTGCTGCTGGGCATGGCCGTCCGCCGGATGCGGGCCACGCGCCGCGCAGCTGCAGCCACCCAACCCGTCGCGGTCTCGCGCGCCGATGGGCTCGATGATAGGGAGGCTGTGGCGGACGCTCAGAAGCCGTAGCGGACGATACGATCCCCCGCGCGCGAGATGCGGGTGCTGCGGGCGGTGAGGCGGGCGATGGCCCGCAGTGGCTGCGGGTACTTGCCCACCTCCGGTGCGCGGGCGAGAAGCAGCTCCTCGATCAGCGTCAGGCGCACACCCCAGCTCTCCGGCTCGCGCGGGTCGCGGATGCCCTCGCCGACGGTCGGTATGTGCAGTGCCCCGAAGGCGGGGCCGTATTTGGCTACCCGCATCGCGAACGGGGTGTAGGCGTTGAACGCGAAGTTCCCGGTCGAGAAGTGCGATGTCAGGGTGCGAGCCATGGCCTTGAAGGCCTCGCCGGGGAGCAGTGCCATCAGGCCGTCGGTAACGATCACCGTCGGTCGGTCCGCGGGGATGCCGTCGAGCCAGCCCGTCGTCGTGGTGAGGTCGGCACCGACCAGGTGCGAGTGACCGGGTAGGAAGCGTTCCCGGATCCGCGTCACCTCGGGGAGGTCGATGTCGTACCAGTCGACGCCGGAGGGGGGATCGCACCGGTGCGCTCGGGGGTCCAGGCCGCTTCCCAGATCGAGCACCACGGCGTCGGGGTGCCGGGCGACGAACCGTCGGATCACGTCGTCGAGGGTCTTGGCGCGCACCGCATGGACGAGCACGACGCTGTTGGGCACCCGCAGGCGTGTGAAGTCATAGTCGATCGTCTCGACGAGCTCGGCGGAGGTGGTGTCGCCGAGGATCGGATCGCGCGACCGACAGTCCAGTGCCCGCAGGTAGAGCCCCAAGAACAGGACTTCCTGAACCGGCGTCAGCCCGGTGAACATCGTGTCCACAGCTCCCCCAGAGTCACATCGGCACGGGTTGATCGGTCATCGGCAGCGGTCGCGACCCTGCGGTCCGCGACCCCTGAGCGAGGAGTTGAGTGGTGCTCATGCACGCCCACCCTGTCTTGCCGTGCGATCCTCTTTGCGATCGACGATCGCAAATAAGGTACCCGTTTGCGTACGCCGTTCGCAAGCGGAGGTGACGATGCCGCGTGAGTCGATCTGGCTTCGCCCGGTGCCGACGTCCGGCATCGGACGCCCGGCTGAGTGGAGCCGGGAGCAGATCACCGCGTCCGCGATCGCCGTCGCGGACGCCGACGGGCTGGCGGCCGTCACGATGCGCCGAGTGGCGACGGAACTGGGAACAGGCGCGGCATCGCTGTATCGCCATCTTGCCACCCGCGGCGACCTGCTCGACCTCATGATCGACCATGCGTTCGGGGAGTACGAGCCGGCGCCAGACACCGGCGACTGGCGCGCCGACCTCGTGGCCGACCACCTGCAGCGGCTCAGGTACCTGCGTAGCCGCCCATGGCTGCTCGACGCCGTCCTGGATCGGCCTCCACTCGGGCCCAACGTCGTCCGGTTGGTCGAGCGCACCTTGGCACGGCTCGCAACCCACCCCGCCTCCGGCTCGGCCAAGATGGAGACGATCGGAGTGCTCACCGGGATGGTGCAGACCTACGCCCAGAACGAGCGCCCGGGTACCGGCGTCCTCGATGAGGATTTCATCGCCGCACAGGCGGCGATCCTGATGTGCGCGGTAGACGACGGCACCCATCCGCACCTGGCCGCCGCTCTGTCCGGACCGGGGTCGGGCACGGGCGAGTCGGCCGACGACCGGCTCGCCCGGATCCTCCGCCTCGTCCTCGACGGGTTGCTGCCCGAGCCGTAGCGCCCAGCGAACCCGCCGTCAGGCAGTTTCGCAGTGTATGCTTGCTAGCAAGCAACTACTTCGAGAGGCCGTCGCCTGATGGACACGTTCGACGCTGAGGACGTCGCCCGGCTACGTATCGCCCTCGCCCGCATCGCACGCCTGCTCGACCGGCAGTCCCGCGGCGACAACCTGACCCGCACGCAGTCGTCGGTGCTGGCCACGGTCGCGCGGCTCGGCCCGCTGCGGATCAGCGACCTCGCCGAGGTCGAGGGCGTCAACCCGACGATGCTCTCGCGCATCGTCGGCAAGCTGGAGGACACCGGCCTGCTGCGGCGCCGCCCCGATCCGACCGACGGGCGCGCGGCCCGCGTCGAGGTCACCGAGGCCGGAGACCTCCTGCACCGCCAGCAGCGTGCCGAGCGCACCCAGCTGCTGACCGACCGCCTCGCGGCCCTGCCCGAGACGCGAGCCGCCGAACTGCTCGCCGCCCTCCCCGCCCTCGAGTCCCTCGCCGACCAGCTCACGCCGACGACTGCCCGCGCCGAGAGCTCGTGAGGACGCTCGCCGAGCTGGACGCGCTGCGCCGGCAGACCTTCGCCGCTCTCGCCAACCCCAACTACCGCCGCTACTTCCACGGTCAAGCGGTCTCGCTCATCGGCACCTGGATGCAGGTGATCGCGCAGTCCTGGCTGGTGCTGCAGCTGACCGGCTCGGCCACCGCGCTCGGTGTCGTCATCGCCCTGCAGACCCTCCCGACGCTGGTGCTCGGCCCGTACGCCGGCGTCGTCGCGGACCGGATGGACAAACGCCGGTGGATGATCGGCCTGCAGTCGGGGATGGGGGCGCTCGCGCTGCTGCTCGGGCTGCTGACGATCACCGGAGCGGTGCAGCTCTGGCACGTGTACGCGCTGGCCGTGCTGCTCGGCATGAACAACTGTTTCGAGAACCCGGCTCGGCAGGCGTTCGTCCTGGAGATGGTCGGGCCCGCCGAGCTGCGCAACGCGGTGAGCCTGAACTCGGTACTGCTCAACGTCGCCCGCGCCGTTGGCCCGGCGATCGCCGGTATCGTGATCGCGGCCGGGGGTGTGGGCCTGTGCTTCCTGCTGAACGCGGCGAGCTTCGTCGCCGTCGTGGTCTCGCTGGCCCGTCTCGACGTCACGGCGCTGCACCCGTCGGTCCCGGCGTCGCGCACCTCCGGCCAGCTCCGCGAGGGCCTGGCCCACGTCCGCCGGACGCCGGCGCTGGCGGTCCCGCTGCTGATGACGGCGCTGGTCAGCTGCCTGGCCTACGAGTTCCAGGTGGTGCTGCCCATCGTCGCGATCGAGACGTTCGCCGGGGACGCCGCGACCTACGGATTCCTGACGGCCGCGATGAGCGTCGGCGCGGTGATCGGTGGGCTCTACGTCGCCGCCCGCGGCCGGACCGGGCTGTGGTCGCTCGTCGGCGCCACCACCGCGTTCGGAGTGGCGATGCTGGCCGCCACGCTCGCGCCGAACCTCACCGTCGCCCTCGTCACGATCGGACTCGTCGGTACGACCAGCGTCGCGTTCCTGGCGATCGGCAACAGCACGCTGCAACTGGCCGCCGCGCCGCACATGCGCGGGCGCGTCATGGCCCTGTGGGCCGTCGCGTTCCTCGGTTCCACGCCGATCGGCGGCCCGATCGTCGGTGTGGTCAGCCAGCACTTCGGCGGCCGCGCCGGGCTGGCGCTCGGAGCGGTGACCTGCCTGCTCGCCGCAGGTCTCGGTGCGCTGGTGGCGCGGCGCACGCTGCCCGTCAGGCGCGCGGGTGTGACACTGGCGATCTCAGCGCGGCGGTAGCGCGGCGTCGATCGCCTCCGCGTGTGGCATCCCGGTACGCGCACCAGCGTGGGCGACCGACAGCGACGCGGCCACCGTGGCGACCCACACAGCCGTGCCCACCTCGTCGCCGGCTGCCAGACGCGCGGCGAACACGCCGTTGAAGGTGTCGCCTGCCCCGGTGGTGTCGCGGACCGTCGCCGGTCGCGGTGGGACATGGCAAGGCGTGCCGTCCGGTGCCAGCAGCACCACCGCGCCGTCGCCGCCGAGGGTCACCACGACCGGGGCGCCACTGCGCGCGGCGATCGACTGCGCGCTCACCAGCACCGACGCGTCCGCCGCCGGTCGTTCGAGGCCGAGCAGCGCGACCAGGTCGCGGCTCTCGGCGCGGTTCGGGGTGAGCAGCGGGCCGCGCTCGAGCAGATCGGCCACGACCGGGATCACCGGCGCCGGGTTGAGCACGCACGTGACGCCGGCCGCGGTGGCGGCCTCGACGGCCGCGGCCACGGCCGCACCGGGAATCTCGGTGCTGACCAGCACGCAACTCGCGGTCGGGAGCGCGCCACGCAGCACCGTCCGCACGTGCTCCGGGGTGACCGCGGCGTTGGCGCCGGCCCCGACGGCGATCTGGTTCTCCCCGCAGCCGTCCACGACGATCAGGGCGACCCCCGTGGCGACCCCGTCGAGCACCGCGACCCCGCCGGTGTCCACGCCGTCGGCTCGCAACTCCTCCAGCGCCGCCGCACCGGTCTCGTCTGCACCGACCGCGCCCACCAGCCGCACGTCCGCACCAGCCCGGGCAGCCGCCACCGCGACGTTGGCACCCTTGCCGCCGCCGTACCGCTCCGGACCCCCGCCGACGACGGTCTCCCCCGGCCCCGGCAGCCGAGGCACGGCCACGACGAGGTCGACGTTGATCGCACCGACCACCACGACCACCGGACCAGCACGACCGACGCCACCATCGCCCGGCCGGTTCATCCCTGCCTCACCCGTGACCTGCGCCTCCTGAGATCACGTACGTTCGCGAACCTTGTCATTTCGTTGGCACCGGAGCAACCTGGTGTCCGACCTGGATCGGCGGCGCTGAGCCGAGTGTGGGAGCCGCGGACACGACGACCTCGCACTGACATCGATCCGAGACACCGGTTGTCATGGCCCTTCGAGAGACTAAGCGGCATGGCCGCGCCCGTTGAGGAAGTAACCATCCCGTTCGCCGGTCACCCGGGCCAGGTGTTCGCAGTTGCCCTGACCTCGGATGGCACTCAGATCATCACCGCCGGCGCCGACAACACCATCCGGATCTGGGACCAGGCCAGCGGCTACCAGATCGGCGAACCCCTCACCGGCCACACCGGCTGGGTGCGCGCGGTCACCCTGACCTCCGACGACACCCAGATCATCACCGCCAGTCACGATGGCACCGCGCGGATCTGGGACCTGACCAGCGGCACCCCGATCGGCGAACCCCTCACCGGCCACACGGGCCGAGTCCGCGCGGTCACCCTGACCTCCGACGACACCCAGATCATCACCGCCGGCGACGACGGCACCGTCCGAATCTGGGACCGGATCAGCGGCAACCAGATCGGCGAACCACTCACCAGCCACACCGGTCGGGTATCCGCAGTCGCCGTGACCCACGACGACACCCAGATCATCACCGCCGGTCACGACGGCACCGTCCAAATCTGGGACCGGACCACCCGCCGCCCGGTCGGCGAACCACTCACCGGCCACACCAGCCAGGTGCTCGCGATCGCCGTGACCTCCGACGACATCCAGATCATCACCGCCGGCGACGACGGCACCGTGCGGATCTGGGATCGGGTCAGCGGCCGCCCGGTCGGCGAACCACTCACCGGCCACACCGGTCCGGTATCCGCAGTCGCCCTCACCCCCGACGACACCCAGATCATCACCGCCAGCGGAGACGGCACCGTCCGCAGCTGGGACCGGACCACCGGCCGCCAGATCGGCGAACCACTCACCGGCCACACCCTCTGGGTGCGCGCGATCGCTCTCACCTCCGATGACACTCAGATCATCACCGCCGGTGCCGATGGCACCGTCCGGATCTGGGACCGGACCACCGGCAACCAGATCGGCGACCCACTCACCGGCCACACCAGCCGGGTACTCGCGATCGCCGTGACCTCCGACGACACCCAGATCATCACCGCCAGCGGAGATCGCACCGTGCGAATCTGGGACCGGACCACCGGCGACCAGATCGGCGAACCACTCACCGGCCACACCGGTCAGGTGTCTGCGGTCACCCTCACCTCCGACGACACCCAGATCATCACCGCCGGTGACGACGGCACCGTCCGGATCTGGGACCGGACCACCGGCAACCAGATCGGCGACCCACTCACCGGCCACACCGGCCTGGTGTTCGCGATCACGCTGACCTCCGATGACACCCAGATCATCACCGTCGGTGACGACCGCACGATCAGGATCTGGGACCGGGCCAGCGGCCGCCAGATCCGCGACCCACTCACCGGTCACACCGCCCGGGTCCGTGCACTCACCCTGACTTCCGATGACACCCAGATCATCACCGGTGGTGAGGACGGCACGATCAGGATCTGGGACCGGGCCAGCGGCCGCCAGGTCGCCGGAACCGAGTTCTCGACGGCGCCACCCACCCCCGTCGATCCGCACTCCGGCGTGGTCAGCGACGCGGAGAGCGCAATAGACCGGCTGGGCGTCACCAGGGATGTCAACAGCGTCGCCGCGCTGCTTGCTGCGCGCGACACCGCGCCACCGCTGTCGGTCGCCCTGCTCGGTGACTGGGGCAGCGGAAAGTCGAGCTTCATGCAGCAGGTCATCAATCGGGTCGACACGCTTGCAAACGCGTCGAAGCGTGACCCGCAGACGAGTGCCTACGCCGCTCACGTCTGCCAGGTCCGGTTCAACGCCTGGCACTACAGCGATGATCACCTGTGGACCGGTCTGATCGAGCACTTGTTCCACGAGCTCGCCGACCGTCGTCGGCATCCGACGGGGGATGACCAGAGGGAAGCAACGGAAGCCGAGCTGGCCAGCGAGGAGGCCAGACGGAAGAAGCTCAACGAAGACCTGGAGATCGCCGACAAAGCGCGGAGCAATCAGCACTGGCTCGGCTGGCTCAACAAGCTGTCCCGCGTCATTCCGGTATTTCACATGGCCAGTCGGAACGTATGGACGGAGATCAGCACACCGAGACGTTTGTTACGCGACGTGATGTTAATCCTGGCCTTCGTTGGCTTGATCATCGTGTTTACCATGTTGGTCAATACGAACTCAGGGTGGACTACTGGCGTGATCGCTACCGTTGCCGCTGTACTGAGCTCGGCAGTGCTGGCGTGGCGACACATGGACAAGTTCATAGACCAGGTCCGCAGTGAGCTGCAACGCCGGAAGGACGATAGCGAGATCCAGATCGAAACCCTGGCCGACCAGCTCGATCGGATTGATCCCGCTCGCCGGCTGAAGAGCCTCCTATCGGAGATCAGCTCGGCTGAACGTTACGAACAATATCGCGGACTCACTGGCCGCATCAGACAAGATCTGGATCGGATCAGCGACGAACTAGCTGCGGCCCGGGACGACTGGGCCAAGAGTAAGAGCAGTATCACGCCGCCTTTACAGCGTATCATTCTCTATGTCGATGATCTCGATCGGTGCGCGACAGCGCGTGTCGCGCAAGTGCTGCAAGCAGTCAACCTACTGCTGAACATGACGCTGTTCATTGTTGTCGTCGCCGTCGACCCGCGCTGGCTGCTGGGTGCGATTAAAGAACAGTACGGAAACGAGCTGGGGAAAGACCAGCGCCACGAGCGAGCTTTGAACTTTCTCGACAAGATCTTCCACATTTCCTACGCCGTGCAGCCGATGGGCGACCGGGCAGCAAGCTATCTCCGCAGCCTGCTGCCCCCGGTGGAGGACACCGAGCCAACACCAGAGAAAGGTCAGCAAGCCGATCCACAGCGTCAGCCTCCCAGTAAACAAGCTGCGACAGATCACGACGAAGATGATCAGGATACCGAGATCAACAGTAAGCCGCCCACGGTGAGACGCCGGCGGCCAGTGAGCATCGACCTCACCGACCGAGCCCTGCGGCTCCGTTCGGCTGAACACGACTTCCTCCCGCATCTCGCCTCGTTGCTTCCTACCCCGCGGGCAATCAAGAAACTGACCAACCTCTATCGGCTGCTCCGTATCGCGGTAGCCGACGATCAGATCGACGAATTCGTCGGTAACAGCGACGGTGGACCCTATCAGGCCGCCGCGTTGTTGCTGGCCACCGTGATCAGTAACCCGGTGCAAGCTGAGTCGTTCCTCGTCAAGCTGATCACTGCCGAACCTGGACAGGACATCGTGGGGACGCTCACCAGTTTAGACTCCGCGCTGGCAGCAAACCTAGCCAAAAAGATCGAAGAAATCCGCGAAATCTTACCCGTGCACAGCGACGTCACGACCTACCAAAAATGGTCCGTTGCGGTAGCTCGCTACAGCTTCGAGACCTATCGCTTGTTTTCCAGCGGATCCGCCGCCATCGAGGCCCTCAAAGACGAGAAAGATCTTCATGTCGCGCTGTCCATACGCGCGGCGGGCGAGCCGACCATCCCATTGTACGACATTGTGGCCGAGTACGCTGAAGATCTGGACGCTTACCCAGAAGATTCCCAATGAGCCGTCGTTACACAGTGGAGTTCGAACGTTCCGCCAAGAAAGATCTGGACCGCTTGGATCAGCCCGTTCGCGCCCGTATCTTGAGGAAGATCACAGCTCTGGCCGATGATCCCCGGCCGGCTGGCGTGGTTCGCTTGTTCAACCGACGCGGGATGTGGCGTATCCGTGTCGGCGACTACCGCGTAATCTACGAAATCGAGGATGACCGACTGGTCGTGGCCGTCGTACGAATCGCGAGTCGGAGTATAGTTTACCGAGACATTTGACGCAGACATCCACCAAACGCCGCTCCGATGTCATCCTGGCAAAACCGCCCTGCGCGCCGCTCACGAGCCCGCAGCCCTGCCGACAACTCGTCGCACCGGTCCCTTGGACTTGGCCGCACCACCGACGAAGGCGTTCAGGCCCGCCCGGCGTGGTCGCCGTGGACGACTCGCGGAAACGAAACGATGGTCTGCCGCACTGGTTCGTCAGCCCAGAGGACCTGAGCTGTCCCGGTCGCGGTGGGCAGGTCCCCTACGGTGGCGGTCATGCGACATGGAGGTTGGTACGAGACCGACAACGAACCCGGGCGGGACACGGACGGGACACGCGTCGGCGTCCGCGGTGGAGACGCCGTGACCCGCCGCGTCACCGGTAGCTGGTCACGCCCCACCACGGACGATGTGGTGCCCTACCGCGACAGCGACGGGGCCGTGGCGGTGTTCCTGGACTTCGAGAACCTCGTCCTCGGGGCCAGCAGCTCTACCGCGGGCCACGAGGCGATCCCGGAGAAAGCGCTGACTCAGCTGTGCCGGGGGTTCGGCAACGCCTCAATCCGCCGCGCCTACGCCGACTGGCGCGACACCCGTTTCGGCCGCTACGAGCAGGCGCTGGCCACCAACGGCGTCGACCTGGTGCAGCTGGGCCGGTTCACCGCCGGCAGCCACAAGAACGCCGCCGACATCCGACTGGCGGTCGACGCGATGGAAACGCTGATCACCCACCCGGAGATCGGAGTGTTCATCCTGGTCACCGGCGACTCCGACTTCACCCCGCTGGTACAGCGGCTGCGGGAGTTCGGCAAGCACGTCGTCGGCGTGGGGACCGAGACCAGCGCCGGGTCTCGGTTGGTGTCGGTGTGCTCGGAGTACAAGTTCTGGGGCACCCTGATCCGCCAGGCCGACCCCGCAGCGGGCAAACCCACCGCGCATGGTCTCGCCCCCGTAGCGTTCGACCTCTCCGACGCCCACGCACTGCTGGTACGCGCGATCGAGCAGTGCACCGCCGACACCCCGCCCGCCTCGACGGTGAAGAACAAGATGCGCGCCCTGGACCCGTCCTTCGACGAGGCCAACTACGGCTTCGCCCGCTTCCGCAGCTTCGTCGACAGCTGTCCGCACGTGGAGGTCGTCGGACACTCAGGATATGACATCACCCTCGAGCTGAACAACCCCGACCAGAACTGAGCACAAGCCGCTCGAACTACGTCGGCGCAGACCGCTATGCCAACGCTCTCGTGGTCCGGGTCGGCGGCCTGTGTCCGGTGATCGATGCGGTCATATCGATGGCTCGCCGTGCGGCAAGCACGTTGTGTACGCGAAATATCTGCGCCCCGTGCCATGCGCAGATCGCCAGCGTAGCCAGGGTCCCCTCCACCCGTTCGTATTTCGTGAGGCCGAGTGTCTCACCGATAAAGTCCTTGTTGGACGTGGACACCAGAACGGGCCATCCCAGCCCGACCAGCTCGTCAAGCCGCCTCGTCAGCTCGAGGGAGTGCCAGGTGTTCTTGGCGAAGTCGTGACCCGGGTCGATGATGATGCGGTCGTCCGGGACACCTTCGGCGCGCGCCCGCGTGGCGAGTTCAGTCAGGAACGTCGCGACCTCGCCGAGGACATCCGCGTAACGAACCCGGGGTGCATAGGTCCGCGGCTCGAGGCCGCCGGTATGGGTACAGACGATGCTCGCCCCGAACTCGGCTGCGACCTCGACCAGCGCCGGATCGTAACCACCCCAAGCGTCATTGATGATGTCGGCGCCAGCGAACAGCGCGACTCGCGCGACTTCCGCCCGCCACGTGTCAACGCTGATCAGCAGGTCAGGATGCGACGACCGCACACCGGCGACCAGTTTCTCAACCCGTTGGATCTCCTCACCAGGCGTCACCTCCGGACCGAGGCCGGCTTTCACGCCACCGACGTCGATGATGTCGGCTCCCTCGGTGACGAGATCATCGACGACCGCGAGCGCTGGTTCGAGACCGAATGCCCTACCAGCGTCGTAGAACGAATCCGGGGTGACGTTGACAATGCCCATCACCAGCCTCGCCGAGCGGTCGAACACCCGGGAGCCGAGTCGCATGCTAGGCGTCCGCCCGAACTGACATGGCATCCAGCGCCGACGCGATGTCGGTGACGACCACGAGCCGGGCCAGCGCTTCGGGCGGGACGAACCCGCGGTCGCCGAGCCCGCGGAGCCAGTCCAGCAAGCCCGTGTAGTGCCCGTCGGGATCGAGCAGGACCACCGGCTTGGCGTGCATCCCCAGGTAACCCGCCGTCCACACCTCGAACAGCTCCTCGCAGGTGCCAAGGCCACCGGGCAGCGTCAGGAACGCGTCGGCATGCTCTTCCATGAGCGCCTTGCGCTCCCGCATCGTCTCGACGACGAACAGCTCGTCGGAGCCACAGTCGGCCCATCCCAGGTCCACCAGCGCCCGCGGAATCACGCCAATGGTGCGTGCACCGCCGATCCGTGCCGCTGCGGCGACCGCGCCCATCATCGACGGCCACCCGCCGCCGGACACGAGCTCCCAACCGCGCGCGGCAACCTGCCGGCCCACTTCGGCGGCCAGCTCCGGGTACTGCGGCGGGATACCCTCCCCGGATGCGCAGTAGACACAGAGCGCAAACGGCCGGCTCAATGCACGTCCTCCCACGCGCGATAGGCCTCCTGTACCACCGCCACCGCGGCGTCGACGTCGTCGGTGAGGTGCAGCAACGCCAGATCCTCCTCTCCGATCTTGCCGCTCGGCAGCATCGTCGAGGCGATCCAGTCGTAGAGCCCGCCCCAGTAATCACAGCCCAGCAGCACCACCGGGAACTTGGTGACCTTCCTCGTTTGTACCAGGGTGAGCGCCTCGAACAGCTCGTCGAGGGTGCCGAACCCGCCGGGCAGGCACACGAATGCCTGGGAGTACTTGATGAACATCGTCTTGCGGGCGAAGAAGTAGCGGAAGTTGATGCCGAGGTCCACCCACTCGTTGAGGCCCTGCTCGTACGGCAGCTCGATACCCAGCCCGACCGAGAAGCCGCCCGCCTCTGAACAGCCCTTGTTAGCGGCCTCCATGGCACCCGGTCCACCACCGGTGATCACCGCGAACCCGGCCTCGGCAAGCGCCGTACCCAGCGCCCGACCCTGGGCGTACTCGATGTGGTCACGCGGGGTGCGGGCGGAGCCGAACACGGTGACGGCGCGGGGCAGCTCGGCCAGCATGCCGAACCCCTCGACGAACTCGGCCTGGATGCGCAGTACTCGCCAGGGGTCGGTGTGCACCCAGTCGCTCGGGCCGCGGGAGTCGAGCAGCCGCTGGTCGGTGGTGGTCGGTTCCGCTGCGCGCGCGCGGCGCAGCATCACGGGGCCACGCTGCCTCTCGTCGGGGCGCCGGTCCCCGTTGGCGGTCATGGTCGTCAGAGTAGTGACGAGCGAAAAGACAAAACCGCTGACCTCACGTGACCAGTCTGTGACGCTCGGACATCGCACCGTCGACGGATCGCTCAGCTCAGGAAACGGCGCAGCACGGCCGCGGCCTCGGTGATCCGACGGGTGTCGACGAGCTCCTCGCGGGTGTGGGCGAGGTTCGGGTCGCCGGGCCCGTAGTTCAGCGCGGGGATGCCGAGCGCGGCGAAGCGCGACACGTCGGTCCAGCCGTACTTCGCCGCCGCCACCGCACCCGTCGCGGCGAGGAACTCCTGCGTCGCGGGTGCGGTCAACCCCGGGAGCGCACCCGGCGCCAGGTCGGTGACCGCCACGTCGAACCCGTCGAACACCTCGCGGACGTGCTGCTCGGCTGCCGCCGGGTCCCGGTCCGGGGCGAACCGGAAGTTCACCGTCACCACGCACTCGTCGGGCACGACGTTGCTGGCCACCCCACCAGTGATCTTCACGGCCTGCAGCCCCTCCCGGTATCCGCAGCCGTCGATGTCCACGTCGCGCGGGAGGTAGGCGTTCAGCCGGTCGAGCACCGCCCCTGCGCCGTGTACCGCGTTGCACCCCAGCCAGGACCGTGCCGAATGCGCCCGCCGACCGCGCGTGGTGACCTGGGCCCGCAGCGTGCCCTGGCAGCCCGCCTCGACGGCGCCGTTGGTCGGTTCACCGAGGATCGCGAGGTCGGCATCGAGCCAGTCGCGGTTCTCGCGCTCGATGCGACCGAGGCCGTTGCGCGCGGCCTCCACCTCCTCGCAGTCATAGAGCACGAGCGTCAGGTCGTGGCGCGGCGCGGCGAGCGTGACCATCAGGTGTGCGATGACGGCGTCACCCGCCTTCATGTCCGACGTGCCGCAGCCGTGCAGCAGATGGCCGTCGCGGTGGCTGGGCAGGTTGTCCGCGATCGGGACGGTGTCGATGTGCCCGGCGAGCACCACGCGCCGCTCGCGGCCGAGGTTCGTGCGGGCGAGCACGGCGTCCCCGGACCGCAGTACCTCCAGATGCGGCGCCTGCGCCCGCAGGGCGTGCTCCAGCGCGTCGGCGAGCGCCGCCTCGTTCCCGGAGACGCTCGGCACGTCGACGAGAGCGGCACAGAGGTCGACGGGGTCGGCGGTGAGATCCAGAGTGGTCACGACCACCGACGCTACCTGCGGCCCCCGACGCCGTTCGGCCTGGTCTCATCGGTGACCTCGGCTGTTGGAGGCGCCTCCCTGTCGCCAGCGCGAGGGCGTGTGCTCGGCCGAGCCCGCGGCCTGCGCCGGTCATGATGGCCACGCGATCTGCGCAGATCCCGTTCATCGACATGCTCTCTGGCAGGTAGGTCAGGATCTGGAGACGCCTGTTCGGAACGTGTCGGCATGTGCGGCGACCCACTCATCGAAGGTGCGCGCCAGCCGGCCTGTCACGTCCTGCACCGTCGACAGCACCGTGTAGGCAACTTGCGGCGGATGGGTCCCGTATGCGACGACCTCATCGATTACCTGCTCGTCGAAGCCCGACGCGCGCATCTGCTCGCGCATCTGCTCCAGGCCCAGTTCGGCGAACTGGATGTCCCGGCCGATGACGTCGCCAATCACACGTGCAGCCTCGACCGGAGTCAGCAGCTGTGGACCGGTCGGCGTGTAGGTCCGCCCCGAGTGCCCGTTCTTGACGAGCGCGGCAGCGATGACGGCGGCGACGTCAGCTTCGTCGACGATGGCATGCGGCTGCGCGGCGAACGGCGCGCGAACCACTCCCTCCTCACGGATCGACTTCGCCCAAGCGAGCTTGTTGGCCATGAACTCCACCGGTCGCACATGGGTCCACTCCAGGCCCGAGGCTGCGGCCGCCTCTGCCACGGCCAGCTCGTCCCGGGTCCCGGTCAGCACCGTGACCCGGCGAACACCGGCGTCGGCGGCGCGAGCGAGGATCGCGGGCGCAGTCTGCAATGGTGCGTAGTCATCACCGCCGATGCTGATCAGATGCATCGCCGTGACCTCGGTCAAGGCGGGCCCGAGTGTGACGGGTGAGGTGAGGTCACCGACGACGGTGTGGACTCCCGCGGGCAGCCCTCCGGCCATCTGGTTACGGCTGAGCGCACGCACCACCACGCCCCGACGGACGAGCCAACCGACGATATGGCGGCCGACGGTTCCGGTCGCACCGGTGACAAGAATGGTCACAGCAGACTCCTACAGTGTTACGATTCATTACGAACCGTATCGTAACATATGAGTAGGCTGGGTCGGTGAGACCGAGTGAAGAGCGGGCGGACAGAGGAGCGCGCGGGGGGCGGCCGCGAGACCCGCAGATCGACGCAGCGGTGCTGGAGGCGACGCTCGCCGTGCTTGATGAGGTGGGATACGTCCACCTCACCTTCGAGGAGATCGCCCGCCGGGCCGAGACCACCAAGCCAGCGATCTACCGGCGGTGGCCCAAACGCCAACATCTGGTGCTCACCGCGCTCGCGGCGCGACTCGGTGCGGCACGCACGCCGGACACCGGGTGTACCCTCTGCGACCTCAACGAGGGGATCAACGTCTTCATCGCGGCGTTCCAGCAGATTCGCCCCGATGTGCTCGGGCCACTGCTCGCCGACTGCACCGCGGACCAACGCCTGCGTGACGCGTTCATGACCAGCCTGTTCCATCCGCCTCGGGCGGCCGTTGCCGACATGCTGAACCGGGCCGTGGCGCGCGGAGACCTCCGCGACGACATCGACCCCGACCTCATCCTGGACATGCTCGGCTCGCTTGTGCACTACCGCGCCCTGTTCGGCCACGCCCCGACCACCGACACGCAGGTCGAACGCGCCGTCGCAGCGCTCCTACACGGGATCGCCACGAACTACCCGGCCCTACTTGAACACAGCCGCAAGCTTGCCGGAGACCCGCAGACGCATCCCACGCACTCGTGAGGCCTTTTCCGGACACAGTGCTCGCTGTCCCGCAGCGGGATCTGGCTGGGGTGCTGGTGGTGGTGTGTAGCAGAGCCGCCACGGCAGCCTGCGTCTGCCGTTCCGCAGCCACCACATTGGCGGGATGGCGCCAACGTCGGGGCCAGCCTCCTGTCCACTACGCGGCAACCACCGATCCAGCTCCTCGTCACTATGATTACAGTGTTTGTGATAATCACATTAGCGGTAGAAAAGGTGCACCTTGCTCAAACCGGTGGACGTGTTCGACCGTGACCAGGAGTGGGCGGACCTGGCGGAGTTCGCCGCGTCCACGCTGCCGGGGCTGCGGATCGCCATCGTGTACGGCCGCCGCCGTCAGGGCAAGTCCTACTTGCTGCGGCGGTTGGCCGCGGCGACCGGGGGTCTGTACCACCTGGCCACCGAGCAGACCGAGGCGGTGGCCCTGCGGCGGTTCGCCGACTCGCTCGCGGCCTGGGTGGGCCTGCCTGCGGGTGCTCTCGCGTTCACCGGCTGGGAGCAGGCACTGACCAGCGCGGCGGGTCTGATGACCGAACGCGCCGGCTCGGGGACCCCGCCGGTGCTGGTGCTCGATGAGTTCCCCTACCTGGTGCAGGAGACGCCGGGGCTTCCCTCGATCGTGCAGTCGCTCTACGACGGCCTGGGGCCCGGGTCGATGTCGGCTCGGACCCCGCTGCGGCTGATCCTGTGCGGCTCCGGGATCTCGATCATGTCGGGTCTGCTGTCCGGGACGAAGGCCCTCCGCGGGCGTGGTGCACTGGAGCTACGGGTCAAGCCGTTCGGGTACCGCGCCGCGCGGGCCTACTGGGAGATCGACACACCCGAGGCCGCGTTCATGCACAACGCGCTGATCGGCGGCACACCCGGGTACCGGGAGCTCGTACCGGATCCGGTGGTGCCCGCCGACTCGGCGAGGGTCGGGCAGTGGGTGGCCCGCAACGTGCTGCGGCCCAGCGTTCCGCTGTTCGACGAGGCGAACCGGCTGGTGCACGAGGACCCGCGGATCCGCGACACGAGCGTCTACGCCTCCCTGCTCGCGGTGATCGCCGCCGGGGAGAGCTCGCCAGCGAAGATCGGCGGGCTGCTGGCCCGCCCGTCGAGCTCGCTGACCTACCAGCTCGGCATGCTGGAATCGGCCGGTCTCGTCGAACGCCACCAGGACCTGCTACGGCAGCGACGCCCGGTGATCAGGGTCGTCGACCCGGTGGTCCGCCTGAACCATCTGGTGATCGAGCCGCACCTGGCCGACCTGGAGTCGGGCCGAGCCGACCAGGTCTGGGCAGAGCTCACCCACACCGTCGAGTCAAAGATCCTCGGCCCGCACCTCGAAACGTTGGCCACCGCATGGGTCACCCACGACGCACGCCGGCTCGTCGGCCTCGACATCGGGGCAACCGGCCAGGCGAGCGTCCCCTGTCATGAGCACGCGACGAACCACGACGTGGACGTCCTGGCGTTGCGACGCGGCGCCCGACCCCGGACGCCGAACACTGCCATCGCCTTCATCGGCGAGGCCAAAGCCCGCGACCGCCGACCCGGACTGTCCCAGCTACGCAGGCTGGAGCACATCCGGGAACTGTTGACCGCAGCGGGTCACGACGCCGGCGACGCGGCGCTCGGACTGTTCAGCACCGGTGGCTTCACCGACGAGCTCGTCGAGACCGCACAGCGAGACGACAAGGTGATGCTCATCGGACTGGACACCCTCTACGCCGACCCCGACGACAATCGAATGTGACCTCCCCACTGGCATCGGCGGCGGAAGAGGAGGTGCCGACTTATTCGGTGTACTATACCCAGTCCGATCAATCAGTCATGTGGGAAGATCCCATTGATCTGGCCCGTCCGCTCGATCGAGCCAGGCGGTGTGTTGTCCGTTCCGAACGGTGAGACCGAATCGGTCGCGGGTGGGGTGGCCGAGCTGGTTCCACTGGTGGTGCGCGGTTTCGATTCGGTCCCACAGCCGGGTGGGTCCGCCTTGGCGGACGATGTGGCTGCCGTCTGGGTGGGTGGTGTGGCATACCCAGGATCCGTCGCCTTGGGCGATCCATGTCTCAGGGGGATCGCTGTTGTCCGGGATGAACCCGAGGTAGTCCCAGCCACCGCCGGAAATCGTGAGTGCGGCGAAGAACTCGAATGGGTTAGCTTCATCGGTGATGGTGTCGGCCGACAGACTAGTGTGGCGCGTTGCGCTGTGCCCATCGTCGATGTCGCGAAATGCACGGTCAGCCGCGTCGTGCCTATAATAGGCGCGGACGGGCATGAATCCTCCGAAGTCCGGTAGGAAACGACCTTGGGCGCCGTTGTGGGCGTCAACGGTGAGTTTGACGAGCAAGCCGCCGCGATTTCTTCGGTCCAAGGGCAGCAGGATAACGCCGCCCGGGCGGATTTGTTCGATCCATGCTGCGGGAACGCTAGCGACGCCGACGGTGGCAATCAATCGGTCGTAGGGTGCGTTGGGACGGTATCCTTGGGTACCATCCGCGACGGTCAGACATGGCCAATAGTCGAAGGTTGCGAGCCGCGTTCGGGCGTCGTTGACCAGGCGCGTGTCGATGTCGATGCTTGTGACCCGGTCTGGGCCGACGCGGTGGCACAGCAGCGCCGTGTTGTAACCGGTTCCGGTGCCGACTTCGAGCACGGTGTGTTCGTCATGGACGTCGAGTGCCTCCAGCATCAAAGCCATCAAGGGTGGGGCACTGCTGGACGATGTGGACACGCCGGTCACCTCTTGGCCGCGTCGGGCTGCCTCGGTGAGTCTGTCGTCTCCGTTAAATTGGGTAATCAATGCTTGACGACTGTAAACTCCCACCGACCACTCGACGTTCGGAGATTCCACCAGCTTCCATCCGGTTCGCTCCGGAGTCTGTGCGAAATAGTAAGGCACGAAGGCGCCGCGGGGAATATCATGGAAAGCTGCAAGCCACTTCGAATCCGAAATGGTTCCGCTCTCGGCGAGCATCTCAACGAACGCAGCTCGCGTCACCTCGCTGTCAATCACGGCTTTGATTGTCCTTCCAGGGCATCGGCAAACGCGCCAGCAATCGGCAGGCCAGTTTCGTGCTCAATCCAGGCCCATTGACCATTCGGGTTGCATTCAAGAAACCACCACTGGCCGTCAGGATCGACCACGAAGTCGAGAGCGGCAAATCGCAGACCTAATGCGTCCAGCAGGGCGACAACGCGAGAACGTACGATATCTGGTGTACCTATCGCCGTGTATGATAGCGATTCGTAGTCCGAACGCCAGTCTAGGTGGCCCGCATCGGATGTGGTATCGATACGGGCGGCGAAGAAGTGATCGTCGATGACGGTGAGTCTGACCTCGTGGTCTTTCGGCACCCACTGTTGGAACAGGTGCATGGTACGAGCAATGTTCGGGTCACAGCACTGGTCAGCCGTAACGATAGTCGCGAACACCTGTCGGAAACCGGTGTCGTCACAGATGCCTACAGCACCGAAGGGTTTGCACACGGCTTGGCCGACGTCTGCCACGAATGCCCGGGCAGCCTCCGGGTTGCTGGTCAACAGCGTGCGAGGGACAAGAAGGCCGGATTTGGCTGCCTGTCGGAGCTGAACTGGCTTGTACTCGGCGTACCCAATGCTGTGAGGGTGGTTCAACCATCGGTCCAACGAGGCCAACAAACCGCCGAATCCCAGACGCGCCTGGGTCGCAGCCCAGCGTCGTTCGTTGTCCGACAAGCCTGGATGGAATACGAACGCCGTGGGTCGACGATAATAGATCCCTGTGATGTCCTCCAGCTCGAGGCCCCGGTTGGGGGTGTGCATCGGACCTGTCCACTCGCTATCGACAAGTTCCGCGCTGACATGGAGTCGCTCAGGGAACTCGGCGGCATCACATCGGAAAAGCTGGACACCTCGGTGGTTGAGTTCATCCACTACGGTGTCGGCCGTCGGGTCGAATCGATGGGTCAGTACTAATACGGTCCGTGCGGCACTCACCTGGTCAGTCCTCCCGCTGATCGGTGTCGCTGTCTACGTTAGTAGTTTGACCGTCTCCGCCTTGGGTAATCGTGTTGGTCTGTCCGGTAGTGTGCCTGGATAAGGGAATCATGTCGGCACCATGGCGGATCAAGCCGACTTGCGCGTCGTCGTCGTAGCCCAACTCAGCCGGATCTACCACGGTCCCTGCTTCCAGCTTAACGGCCAAGGTGAGCCCGAACGGGCGGACCGATGACGCTGGCTCGGGCGTCGCTGCGACGCAACCATAGGCGCGCCCCAACGGAAAATGATCCGACGACGGAAACAGTCCCTGCACGGTCGAACGATCACGAGAATCCGCAGACATTGCGGACCACCTCCGAATTGATAGATGATGCAGTCCTTGGTGTCAGACGGTGGGAGACCTCATCCACCCGAGATCGGTGGTGGACGACGTCGTGACATCCATCGAAACTCCTTTCTCGGCAGGGGCGGTGCTATTCGGTGTGGTCCTGGTGTGGTCAGGCCAGGAGATCACGATCCGGGTGCGTTGCCTGTCGGTCACCAGCCCACTGGGCAGCTCGGCGTCGGGGGTGTCGGCGGGGTGCACCGTCAGGCGCGGTCCCGGGCCGTGCCGATGGTCCCGGTCCCAGATCCGGATCTGTTCCACGAACCAATCCGCGGACTCGGCCGCATCCGGGCCGTGGGCGTACGCACCGAGCTCTCGCACATTTCCGTCGGCGTCCACCGGCCGGAGCTTGGCGCGGTAGGCGAGGCTGCTGCCTCGGGCGAGCAGCGCCGGAGTGGCCATGGGCGAGGTCGGGGACACCAACCCGCGGTCGACGGCGTCCTGGGTCGCCGAGAGGAGGCAGAAGCCCGGCAGCCTGGCCAGCCACAGGCCTAAGTCGTTGAAATTCTCCCGCTTGCGGACCGTGACGCCGGACCAGGCCTGCGCCCGCGGCGTCGAGAACACCTCACCCAGCTCGGTGGTATCGACCTGCTGTTCACCCACCCAGAGGCTGGCCTCGCCGCCATGAAGAGAGATCGACCGGCTCCGGGACTTGCCGACGCCCTGCATCGGCACGAACCCGCACGGCATGGGGGCACGGCCGACCAGGTATCCGTCGGCGTGTTCCAGCGCCCAGGACAGGTTGAGCCCCTTGGTCCGCAGCGGGACCACCAGCCGCCCCCCGTCGGCGAGTTGCTCGACCCATGCCGGCGGGATGTCCCAGGTGCCGACGGTGACGATGATCCGGTCGAACGGGCCGTGCTCCGGCGCGCCGAACTCCCCGTCCGCGCAGACGACACGGACATCGCGATAGCCCGCGGTCGCCAGGCAGGCGCGGGCGCGGTCGGCGATCTGCTGGTCGATGTCGAGCGTGGTCACCGAGCCCTCCGGCCCGACCAGCTCCCGAAGCAGCGCCGCGTTGTAGCCACCGGAGCCGATCTCCAGAACCCGCTGACCGGGCGCCACCTGGAGCTGACCCAGCATCATCGCCTGTGTATGCGGCCCGGTGACCGAGCTGATGGGGGCGCCGCGCTCGTTGCGCTTGGTGACGATGGAGCGATCGGCGTAGGCCTGATCCAACGGCACCTCCGGCGCGAACAGGTGCCGGGGCACCGTCCGCAACGCGGCCTCGACCTCGCGCGGCACCATCCCCACCCACTCTCGGTCCACGATCACCTCATCGACCATGGCGCCGCGCAGCTCGTCGACGTCCTGATCCGCGTGCACGCCCTCGCGAGTGGTGTCGGTAGTCACAGGGCGGAGTCTCAGACCTCCGGAAGTTGGGTGTGGGTTGTAGTTGAGGTCGGTCAGGTTGTGGTGATGGTGTAGGTGATGGGGCGGTGGTCGCCGGGGATGTGGGGTGGGGTGGTGTTGAGCTCGTCGAGCAGGAGTCGTAGTGCC
>JBBSQN010000063.1:0-29375 GCA_038257875.1 Mycobacteriales bacterium | reverse complement strand
GGCCCAACACCTCGGCGGGTTCCTGCACCACCACGACATCGGCGGGTTCCTCACCAACACCGACACCACCGCCGACCTCGACGACGACCACGCCGAATGGCGCGCCTTCCTCACCCAATGGCGCGAGGTGTTCGGCGACCGACACGTCACCGCCCACGACCTCAGCCGCAGCACCGACACCTCCACCGGATGGGCCACCACCGACCCCTGGGCCGGCACCTTCCCCCTCCGACCCAGCGGACAACCCCTCTCGGTGCGCAGCCTCGGACGCCGCCTCACCGGACAGCTCGACAGGTGGCGCACCGACGTCGTCCTACGCAGCGTCACCGACCCCCACACCCACGCCCGCCGCTACTGGGTCCACACCACCACCTGACCACCCCCCTTCTTCTCGACCCCCCGAAACAAACCCGCAAACCCGCAAACCCGCCACCAACACCTCTGACCAGGAGAGACACCCATGAGGACCGCGAGGTTTGACCCCGACACCGACCCGTCCAAACCCGCAAACCCGCGGGTTTGCGGGTTTGACCCACCCCGGCCCGACCCAAACCCGCAGCCCGACACCGCAGCTCAGCACCTGTCCTGCGAGGTCTGCGGGTTTGAAACGCCACCCTCAGCCCTCACAGCATCGGGCCCTACCGACGCTCGCCGGACCGCACGTCCACCGACCGACCAGGAGTCACGATGAGTAACCGTCGGGAGCCGCTACCTCTCACCCTCGCCGAGGTCTGCGCCGAGCTGCGCATCTCCCGATCGACGTTCTACGACTGGCGCGCCAAGGGCCGCGCACCCCGCTGCATCAAACTCCCTAACGGTGGCCTCCGCGTCCGCCGCGTCGAACTCGAACGCTGGCTCGACTCCCGCGAGGACGCCGCCTGATGGAAACCAGCTACGAGGTCCGCATCTGGACCAACCGTATCTACAGGGGCGCACGGACAACGACTCA
Organism: Mycobacteriales bacterium; assembly: GCA_038257875.1. Lineage (GTDB taxonomy): Bacteria > Actinomycetota > Actinomycetes > Mycobacteriales > Pseudonocardiaceae > Pseudonocardia. The sequence goes on along the minus strand of JBBSQN010000063.1, from coordinate 28,426 downwards.
CTATGTCAGGTGGAAGGTAGCGGTGACCTGCTTTCAGGTACCGTTCAAGACCGGCGCACTCGCAGAGAGCTTCCGGTCGCAGCTCCTCGCGGCGGCCCGTCAGGGCGAGGCGTTCGCGACCTCGACCGGCCTACCTGTTTCGATGGGCCGGGAGGAGGAGACGGCGAGCTGGTACGAGTTCGCGTGCTCCTACGTTGATATGAAATGGCCTGACGCTGCGGGTAAGTCGCGTATGGGGATCGCCGAGACACTGGCCACGGTGACGCCGGCGCTCGTGAGGCCGGCCGCGGGCCAGCCCGAGGCGGAGGTGATCCGCAGAGCGCTCTACGGGTGGTCCTTCAATACCCGCGCACGCGTAGCAGGTCCGCCACCGGTCGATCTGTCGCGTGCCGTTCGATGGCTGGCGAGCAACACTCGGCCGGTCGGGGATCTGAGTCAGCCGGAGGTACTGCGAGCGGTCCTCGCCGTTATTAGCCGACGGTTGGACGGGCGGCCCGCCGCAGCGAGCACGAACCACCGTAAGCGGGCCGTCCTGTACAACGCCCTCGAATTCGCGGTGGAACGTCGGCTCCTGTCGAGGAATCCGCTGGCGTTGGTCCGCAGCAAGAACGCAAAGATGGTGGAGGAGATCGACCGACGGGTGGTCGTCAACCTCGACCAGGCGGTACGACTACTCGAAGCCGTCGGCCAGCAGGGGCCGTCCGGGCAGCGGCTCGTCGCCTTCTTCGGGCTCCTGTACTACGCGGCGCTGCGCCCCGGCGAGGCAGCGAGTCTCCCGAGGTCGGCCTTGCAGCTGCCTCCCGACGGATGGGGCGAACTGTTCCTGCCGGGGTCGGCACCGACGACCGGCGCTGCGTGGAGCGACAGCGGCAAGCGGCGAGACGAGCGCGGGCTGAAGCACCGCGCCCGTGAGGCGATCCGCGTGGTGCCGTCCCCGCCGCCTCTGACAGCGCTTCTGTGGGCACACCTGAGCGAGTTCGGGACGAACGACCGCGGTCGCCTGTTCGGTGCGATACGTGCCGGCGACGGCGACCTGTCGGACAGCGTGTACGGCCGAGTGTGGGCAAGCGCCCGGACAGCTGTCCTGACGCCCCAAGAGGCTGCGTCGCCGCTCGCGCGCCGGCCCTACGACCTCCGCCACGCCGCGGTCTCGACCTGGCTCAACGCAGGGGTTCCGCCGACGCAGGTCGCCGAGTGGGCCGGGCACAGCGTCGCCGTGCTGCTGCGCGTCTACGCCAAGTGCATCGCCGGGCAGGAGGACGCGGCGCGGGGCCGCGTCGCAGCCGCCCTGGGGCTGCCGTAGCTGCCGAAACCTGGACACGTATTTGCCACAGCCACCCGTAGACCACCGGACGGACCCGGATGCCACCGGACATGACGAGGGCGGCCCCTGACAGCGTCTGCGCTGGTCAGGGGCCGCTTCTGCGGGGTGTGGCAGGTGAAGGATTCGAACCTTCGTAGGCTAAGCCGACGGATTTACAGTCCGCTCCCTTTGGCCACTCGGGCAACCTGCCGGGTGCGCCGTGGCGCGGACACGAGGATACGACAGCCGGGAACCGGCTCCGCAGGGGCCCGCTCGGCAAGGAGGCATCACATGGCCGACCCGTCGTTCGACGTGGTGAGCAAGGTCGACCGGCAGGAGGTCGACAACGCCCTCAACCAGGCAGCGAAGGAGCTCTCACAGCGCTTCGACTTCCGGGGCACGGGTACCTCGATCGCCTGGGCTGGCGAGGAGGTCATCACGATCGAGTCCGAGACCGAGGAACGCGCGCAGGCCGCAGTCGAGGTCTTCAAGGAAAAGTTGATCAAGCGGAGCATCTCGCTGAAGGCGTTCGAGGCCGGTGAGCCGGCGGTCTCGGGCAAGACCTACAAGATCGCTGGCAAGATCTTGCAGGGCATCGAGACGGACAAGGCCAAGGAGATCAGCAAGGCCATCCGCGACGAGAAGCTCAAGGGTGTGCAGGCGCAGATCCAGGGCGACCAGCTGCGGGTCTCGGGCAAGAAGAAAGACGACCTGCAGGCTGTGATCGCGCTGCTCAAGGACAAGGACTTCGGGATCGCCCTGCAGTTCACCAACTACAGATGATCGGGTAGCGCCCTAGCGCTCTGACCAGCACCGTAGATGTGAATCTTGGGATCGGTACAGCTCGCGTTGCCACCTCGAACGCCGGACGAAGCCGCGAGCCTCGTAGACAAGCAGCGTCTCAAGGTAGTGCCTCAGGGTGTGGCAACCCGCGCGGTCCGACAGCTCGGCTCTCGGGCGGCAGCGGACGTGTGCTGGTTTGAAGGCGAGCGGGTTGAGTGAGATACACCACACCATCCGACGAGAACACAGCAGAAAACCAGGTGACGGAGGCCTGCCACTCCCAGCCGCCATCTGACAGGAGGACCGCAGCACGACGACCTCGGCGAGGCAGCCCCGAGGTGGAGTGAGTCAACGACGGCGACGGCCAGGTGTTCCCGCGCGGACCGTTGACCAGGCTGGGTATCGTCCGGACGCGACGTGCACGAGCTGGACTCTGACAACATCGCCACCTCTGCACACTTGCATCTCGTGAACTCAGCAGACTGACCCGGAACGTCCGACGGGCGCTGAGCGACCAGCAGCTGCGCAGCGGGTGACGGAGCTATCTGTCGTCCCGTTGTGGGACAGTGAGAGTCTCTGGGGCCGGAGGAGCGGGAGGTCGCGAGATGGGCGGTAGTCGTGCTGCATCAGAGGTGCAGGTCAAGGAGTTGAGCGAGCAAGCGGCGGGGGAGTTGTTTGACAAGATCTGCCGACGTGAGATGGGCATCAGCGGCGTTGAGTTCCTGCGCCGCTGGGACGCGGATGAGTACGCTGCTACCGAGGTGGACTCCGTCCAGGGACTGGCTGACGTCGTGATGGCGTTGCCACTGATCCGCGAGAGCTGAGCGAAGGGAGACGACTGCCTCATGCCAGGACGAAACCCTCATGAGGCAGTCGTCTCGTTCCTAGACCCGCTGCGAGATGCGCTGGCAGTCCTCGACAGTCACAGCCAGATCGTTGTTCACAAGCGCGGTGGGTACCGAAAGGAGGTCCCCTACGCCTGGCTCCTCAACGATGAGGAGGGCATGAGACTCCGCGGGGTCGGGCGGTTGCGTGCCACGATGCAGTTTATGATCATCTCTTGTGATCCGGTGACCAACGAGCACGGCCACCGCTTTCGGGTAACAACCCTGGGCTACAACTACAAGATCAGCGACACAGACGATCTCGACCAACTTCGTTTTCACTGGCACCCTCGTGGTGCGGGTGCGAATCAACACCCGCATGTGCACGCGCTACCCAACCTCGACACGCACGTATACATGCCGCGCGTGACTTTGGAGACGGTGATCCGTGCATGCCTTCAGATGGATGCTCCACTGACGATGGACGTCGACGAGGCTGTGAGACACCTTGCTGTTACTGAAGCGCCGCACATGCTGTATCGCACATGGAGCGACTGGCCACCCGGGCGGGCGGAACCATACGGCACCTCGACTGAGTCGCCACATGTTCACAACCCATGAGCTGTCCCGCGGCGGTTGACCCGTTTGCCGTCGATGCACTCGGCAATTTAACGAGTGGGCACCCACGGGCGCAAGCTCGGCGCCCGAGCGCCGCTTCTCCATCCGAGTAGGTGTCAGTCGTTGTGCTTGACGGGCTTCGTAGCCACTGAGTCGGGAAGGCCGCCAGCTGAGGCGCCCTGTTTCAGATCGAACCCCTGGCGGTAGTCGGCTTCCAATACGTATCCGCACCCATCGGACGGCGGTCGTGAGCGGAAACCGTCGCTCTGGCGACGGTTTCCGCTCACGGGCGGCGGAGCCGCATCGCTTCCAGGCGGCGGATGCGGTCTTCCAGCGGGGGGTGCGTGGAGAACAGCCTGGTCAGCTGCTCACCCGCGCGGAACGGGCTCGCGATCATCAGGTGCGACTGGGACACCAACCGCGGATCCGGCGGCAGCGGTGCGAGCTGCGTGCCGATCTCCAGCTTGCGCAGCGCCGAGGCGAGCGCCAGCGGGTCGCCGGTGAGCTCGGCACCGCTCGCGTCGGCCTGGTACTCCCGGGACCGGCTCACCGCCATCTGGACGACACCGGCAGCGATCGGGCCGAGTAGCGCGATGAGGAGCAGCGCGAGCGGGTTGGGTCGATCCTGGTCGCCGCCCCCGAACAGACCGGCGAACATCGCCATGTTGGCCAGGAAGCTCACCATTGTCGCGAGCGCGCCCGCGACCGAGGAGATGAGGATGTCGCGGTTGTAGACGTGGGAGAGCTCATGGCCGAGCACGGCGCGCAGCTCACGCTCGTCGAGCAGTTCGAGCAGTCCGGTGGTCGCGCAGACCGCGGCGTGGCGGGGGCTGCGCCCGGTGGCGAACGCGTTGGGCGCCGCGGTCGGGCTGATGTAGAGCCGGGGCATCGGCTGACGCGCGGAGCGAGAGAGCTCGCGGACGATCCGGTACATGCCGGGATGCTCGGCCTCGGTGACCGGCTGGGCATGCATCGCCCGCAGCGCGAGCTTGTCGGAGTTGAAGTACGCGTAGCCGTTGAGGGCCAGGGCCGCCACCAACGCGATCAGCAGCCCTCCGCGGCCGAACAGCGAACCGACGAACAGGACCAGCGCACTCATCCCACCGAGCAACAGCGCCGTCTTCAGACCGTTCATCTGCCTGTGCACTGCCATCCGTCCTTCCGGAGACCTCACACGCCCCGATTGGTGAACGAGCCACAAGCGGGTGGTGTTCCGCTCACCTTCGGGCAGGATGCCGGACATGACCATCGCCGAAGGGTCGCCCACCGACCCGAGCATCGTCAGCGTCCGGACCGAGATCGCCGACCGGGTCGCCGTCCTCACGGTGTCGAACCCGCAGCGGCGCAACGCGATGAACATCGAGCTGTCCACGAAGCTCGTCGACGCCATAGCCGGGTGCGTCGCCGATGACGACGTCAGCGCGATCGTGATCACCGGTGCGGATCCGGCGTTCTGCGCCGGCGGCGACCTCGGCGAGCTGGCGACGGCCGATCTGGCGACGCTGCACGCCGTCTACGCCGGGTTCCTCGCGGTCGCCGCGTGCCCGCTGCCGACCATCGCGGCAGTGAACGGTGCGGCCGTCGGGGCCGGGCTGAACCTCGCCCTGGCCTGCGACCTGCGCCTGGCCGGGCCCCGGGCGAGGTTCGAGGCCCGCTTCCTGCCCCTCGGCCTGCACCCCGGCGGCGGCTACACCTGGATGGTGCAACGCGTGCTCGGCTCGCAAGGCGCGGCTGCGCTCACCCTGTTCGGCGACGTTGTGGACGCCACGGAGGCTGCGCGGATCGGGCTGGTGCACCGGGTGGTCGAGGACGTGGTCGCGGCCGCCGTCGAGCTGGCCGGCCGGGCTGCCGCAGCGCCCCGGGACCTGGTCCGCACCACGAAAGCGACGCTGCGGATGACCGCCGGCATGGCGTCGCAGGCAGACGCCGTCGAGATCGAGGTCCGGGCACAGGCCGAGTCAGTGCGCTCGGAGGAGTTCCGGGAACGCCTCGCCGCGCTCCAGGCGAAGATCAGCAGGTCGGCCTGATCCGAGCGCTCTTGATGATGTGTCCCATTGGTTGACGACGACGTGGATGACAATGCAGCCCGGTGACGAGCTACCGCCAGCGGAACAGGACTGGCACCGCTTCCAGCAGCTCAGCCAGCTCGACAACCACTGGGAACGCCCCGGCTGGACCGATGATCGACGTTCTTATCATTGGCTCTTGACCTTCGAGCACGCTTCCGGATTGCGCGAGCTGGCAGCACAGTGTCAAGAACTATTCCATAGCTCACCCCGGTTCGACCTCGTACCGCTAGACACATTGCATCTCACCCTCCAGCGCGTGACGTTCACCGACGAGCTATCTGCGGCCGACCTGGAAACCGCCGTGGCATCGGTGAGCCAGACTTGCCGCTACCTGGCACCGTTCCGGTTACGAATCGGCTGGCCAGCGGGTTCGACAGGCGCCGTTCGTCTCACCGCCTTGCCGACAGCGCCTGTCGTGGAGCTGCGCAACGTCGTACGCAGGAGCGTGCCAACCCGTTCCGTAGATCGCTTCTGGCCCCACGTCAGCATCGCCTACAGCAACACCGCCCAACCGGTCGCTCCCATTGTGACCACGATCGAACCCCTGCGCTCCCTGTCACCAGCCGAGGCACTGATCAGCAGTCTGGTGCTGGTCGAGTTGCGGCGAGAAAGCCAGGTGTACCGGTGGGAGGTACTGGAGCGGGTTGAGCTGGGTGGGCCGATGAGCGCGCAGGAACAGTGACGCGTGGTCAGCCGGTGCGGTCGATGACGTAGGTCGTGAGGGAGGCCAGCGCCTCCGACGCGGGGCCAGCGGGGAGCTTCGTCAGCTCGGCGCGGGCCGCCGCCGCTCGGTCAGCGAGGGTCTCCCGGGCCCGGACGAGCCCGGAGCCGCTGCGGAGCAGGGCCAGCGCCTCGTCCACCTCGGCGTCGTCGGTGATCGGCCGGGCCAAGAGCACGCGGAGGCGGTCGGCCGCGGTGCCGGTGTCCTGCAAGGCGTAGAGCACCGGCAGCGTGTGCACACCCTCCCGGAGGTCGGTGCCGGGAGTCTTCCCGGAGCTGTCCGACACCGACGCGATGTCGATGACGTCGTCGGAGATCTGAAACGCCATGCCGATGGTGGCGCCGAAGCGGTGCAGCGACTCGACGTGCTCCGGCGGACAGCCGGCGAAGATGCCGCCGTACCGACCGGAAGTGGCGATCAACGAGCCGGTCTTCTCCGCGATCACCGCGAGATAGTGCTCCACCGGGTCCTCGTCGGGGCGGGGGCCGCGGGTCTCGCGCATCTGCCCGGTGACGAGCTCGGCGAAGGTCTCGGCGATGATCCGCACCGCATCCGGGCCGAGGTCGGCCACGAGCCGCGACGCATGCGCGAACAGGAAGTCTCCGGTCAGGATCGCGACCGTGTTGTCCCATCGCGAGTTGGCCGACTCGGAGCCGCGGCGCATCGTCGCCGAGTCCATCACGTCATCGTGATAGAGCGTCGCCAGGTGGACGAGCTCGACCACGGCCGCAGCTGTGATCACGTCCTCCGCCTCCGGATCCGGGCCCATCTGCGCGCCGAGCAGGGTGAACAGCGGCCGGAACCGCTTGCCGCCCGCGTCAATGAGATGCAGCGACGTCTCGGTGACGAACCGATAGTCGCTGTGCACCTCGCGGTGCAGCAGCTCCTCCACCCTGACCAGGCCCGCCTCGGTGGCTTCGGCCAGTGCCGGGTCCCCGAGCTCGACGCCCGCTACCGTGCTGGTGCTCACTCAACCTCCTCGCCGGCGCTCGTCGGCCGGGCTCGCCGGGCTGCTGTGCCCGCTGGTGAGCGCAAGCTCGCTCACATGCTCAGCCTACGAAGTTGCCGCCGCTGGCCCATCCCAAGGCCAGCGTGGGCACGATCCCGAGCAGGAGGGTGAGGAGCACACCCAGCGTGATCGCCACGGTCGTGAAGGCTCCGGGCACGGTCACGGTGGGGCCGTCCGGCGCCGGCTCGTTGAAGTACATGAGCACGATCACGCGCAGATAGAAGAACGCGGCCACCGCGCTCACCACCAGCGCGACGATGACCAGTGGCGCCATGTCGTCGCTGAGCGCCGCCGAGAACACGGCGAACTTCGCGGTGAACCCGCTGGTCAGCGGTATGCCCGCCAATGCGAGGAGCAGGAAGGTCATCACGGCGGCCGCGAGCGGCGAGCGCTTCGCGAGCCCGGCCCACTGCGAGAGGTGGGTGGCCTCGCCGTCCGCGTCCCGCACCAGGCTGATCACCCCGAACACGGCGAGGGTGGTGAAGCCGTAGGCCAGCAGGTAGAACAGCGTGCCCGAGATGCCCTGCTCGGTGATAGCCATCGCGCCCAGCAGCAGGAAGCCCGCGTGCGCGATCGAGGAGTAGGCCACCATGCGCTTGACGTCGGTCTGCGTCAGACCGATGACGGCGCCGATCACCATCGAGGCGATCGCGATGGCCCACAGCACCCCGCGCCACTCCCACCGGGTGTCCCCGAACGCCACGTGCAGCACCCGCAGGATGGCGCCGAACGCCGCGACCTTGGTGCAGGACGCCATGAACGCGGTGACGGGCGTGGGGGCGCCCTGGTAGACGTCCGGGGTCCAGGTGTGGAACGGACCCACCGACGCCTTGAACATCAGGCCGACCACCAGCAGCGCGAGCCCGCCGAGCAGCAGCGCGTCAGAGCGCGTCGAGGCCACCGCTGCCGTGGCGATGTCGGTGAGGCGGACCGAGCCGGCATATCCGTAGAGCAGGGCGAGGCCGTACAGGAAGAACGCGGAGGCGAACGCGCCGAGCAGGAAGTACTTGACGGCCGCCTCCTGCGACAGCCGCCGGCGGCGGCGCGCCAGCCCGCACATCAGATACAGCGGCAGGCTCAGCACCTCGAGCGCGATGAACATCGTCAGCAGGTCGTTGGCGGCGCAGAACGCCATCATCCCACCGAGCGCGAACAGCGTGAACGGGAACACCTCGGTCTGCATGCTCGCGACCTGACCCGCCCTGCCGGAGTACCGGTCGTCTGGCGGGTCGGCCGGACCGGCACCGCCGCCACCACCGGACGCCCGCACCGCCGCGGAGGCGACGAACGCCCCGCCCGGTTCCACGGTGCGGTCCGCGATGAGCAGGACACTGCCCAGGCCCAGCACGAGCAGCGTGCCCCACAGGAACAGCGTCGGCGAGTCGACCGCCAGCGCGTCGGCCAGTGTCGTTATGCCGTCGGGGCTGCTGGCGGCGTAGAGACCCAGCACCAGTCCGGCTCCACCGAGCGCCCCGACCGCGAGCACCACCTGGGCAGACCAGCGCTGGTGGTGCGGTAGGAAGGCCTCGACCAGCACGGACACGCACGCCGCGCCGAGCACGATGAGCAGCGGAGCGATCGCGACGTAGTCGATGGGCGGTGCCGTCAACGGCTCCACCTGGGCGAGGATGCTCACCGGGACAGTCCTCCCACCGGGTCGGGCAGACCCACGTCGTTCATCGTGGCCACCACGGACGGGGTGATGACGTCGAGCACCGGGCCCGGGAAGAACCCGAGCGCAAGGATCAGCACGATCAGCGGTGTCAGCAGGGCGATCTCACGTCGGGACAGGTCGGGAAACCCGCCGCGCTGCGCGGAGACCGCGGGGGCGAGCATCGTGCCGGGGCCGCCCGCCCGCTCCAACGCACCGAGGACGGCGGCGCCGCGCAGCGGGCCCTGCATGGTCTGCTGGTAGACCCACAGCACGTACAGCGCGGCGAAGATGATCCCGACCGTGGCCAGGATGGTGTAGACGGGCTGGCGCGGGAACGAGCCCACCAGCACCAGGAACTCGCTCACGAACGAGTTGGTGCCCGGCAGCGACAGCGACGAAAGCCCGGCCACGAGGAACGCTCCCGCCAGCAGCGGTGCGATCGTGGAGACACCACCGTAGTCGCTGATCACCCGCGACCCGCCGCGGGCGATGAGCAGGCCGACGACGATGAACAGCATCCCGGTCGAGATGCCGTGGTTGACCATGTACAGCGTGGCGCCGGCGAACGCCTGCGTGGAGAACGAGAAGATCCCCAACGCGATGAACCCGAAATGCGCGATCGAGGTGTAGGACACGAAGCGCTTCATGTCGGTCTGGCCGACGGCGAGCAACGCGCCGTAGAGAATCCCGATCACCGCGAGGGTGAGCACCAGCGGCGCGAGCCGCTGCGACGCGAGCGGGAACAGCGGCAGGCAGTACCGCAGGAAGCCGAACGTGCCGACCTTGTCGAGCACGCCGACGAGCAGCACGCCCGCGCCGACGGGCGCCTCCGCACCGGCGTCGGGCAGCCACGTGTGGAACGGCACCAACGGTGCCTTGATCGCGAACGCGACGAAGAACCCGAGGAACAGCCAGATCTGCGTGGACTCCGGAACGCTCGCCGCCATCCGCTGCAGCTCGACCCAGGTGAAGGTGCCCTGGCCCAACCGCTCGCCGCTCACCACGAACAGGCCGATCACCGAGGCCAGCATGATCAGCCCGCCGAGCAGCGAGTACAGGAAGAACTTGACGGCCGCGTACTGCCGGCGCGGCCCGCCGAACCGGCCGATCATGAAGTACATCGGCACCAGCATGGCCTCGAAGAACACGTAGAACAAGAACACGTCGGTGGCCGCGAACACGCCCACGAGCAGGCCCTGGGTGACGAGCACCAGCGCGTAGAACCCGGACGGCGCGCGTCCCTCCGGCAGCTTCTCCTCCCAGGAGAACGCCATCACGATCGGCACCAGCACCGCGATCAGCGCGAGCATCACCAGGGCGATGCCGTCGATGCCGAGCGCGAACCGGGTGCCGAAGGCCGGAATCCAGTCGACGGCGAACTGCAGCTGGAACCGCGCGGGCCCTGGCTGCGCGTCGGCCAGCGGCACGTAGGCGAACCAGCCGGTCGGGTTCACGTACGCGGCCCAGACGACAGCGGTGAGCGCCAGCGACGCCAGCGCGAACCCGAGTGCGGTGAGCTTGGCCCGCCGCGCGTTCCCGGTCATGGGCGCCACCGCCAGCGAGCCGATCATCGGCAGCACCAGCAGGATCAGCAGCAACACACTTCCCCCAGTGTTCATGCGAACCGCACCGCCAGCAGCGCCGCTACGACGAGCACCGAGCCGCCGAGCATCGAGAGCGCATAGGAGCGCACGAATCCGGTCTGTAGCCGTCGCAGGCGCCCGGAACTGCCGCCGAGCAACGCGGCCGTGCCGTTGACCAGGCCGTCCACGCCGCGGTTGTCGAGATAGACCAGCGCGCGGGACAGCCAGGTACCGGGCCGCGCGATGAGCGCCTCGTTGATCGCGTTGGCGTAGAGGTCGGCCCGTGCCGCGCGCACCGGCAGCGAGACCCGCTCCGGGCGCTGCACCGGGGTGCGGCGCAGCCCGACCGTCAGGTAGGCGAGGAGTACCCCGAGCGCCGAGATGCCGACCACGAGCCAGGGCACGACCTCGTGCGGGAGCGCGCCGCCCTCGAGCTCGGTCAGCTCGCCCAGCGACGGGGTGAGCCAGCCGACCAGGATGTCGCTGCGGGCGAGCAGGTAGCCCGCCCCGATCGAACCGGCGGCCAGGACGATCATCGGCAGCGTCATCGACAGCGGCGACTCGTGCGGGTGGTACTCGGCCCCGTCTGCCGTGCGCAGCTCCTGCCAGCGCTTCGCGCCGAAGAACGTCATCAGCATCAGGCGCGTCATGTAGAACGCGGTGAGCCCGGCCGCCAGGGTGGCCGCCCCGCCGAACACCCAGCCCTGCCAGCCCTCCTGGGTGAACGCGGCCTCGATGATCGCGTCCTTGGAGAAGTAGCCGGACAGGAACGGGAAGCCGATCAGCGCCAGGTAGCCCAGCCCGAACGTCACGAACGTGATCGGCAGGTACCGGGCAAGCCCGCCGTAGCGGCGCATGTCCACCTCGTCGTGCATGGCGTGCATCACCGAGCCCGCCCCGAGGAACAGCCCGGCCTTGAAGAAGCCGTGGGTGAGCAGGTGGAAGATGCCCAGCGCGTAGCCGGCCGGGCCGAGCCCGACGGCCAGGATCATGTAACCGATCTGGCTCACCGTGGAGTAGGCGAGCACCTTCTTGATGTCGTCGTAAGCGCAGCCGATGATCGCGCCGAGGAGCAGCGTGACGACCCCGACCAGCGCGACGACCAGCCGTCCGGTCTCGGTCAGGTTGTAGATCGGGTTCGCGCGCGCGATCAGGTAGACGCCCGCGGTGACCATCGTGGCGGCGTGGATCAGGGCCGAGACGGGGGTGGGGCCCTCCATCGCGTCGGGCAGCCAGGACTGCAACGGGAACTGGCCGGACTTGCCGCACGCCCCGAGCAGCAGCAGCACCGTGATCGCGACGATCGTGGCGGCGTCGATCTCGCCGATGCGCGCGAACACCTCCGTGTACCCGAACGTGCCGAGCTCGGTCCACAGCAGGAAGATCGCGAGCGCGAGCCCGACGTCGCCGACCCGGTTCATCAGGAACGCCTTCTTCGCGGCGGTGGCCGCGGACGGGCGGTCGGAGTACCAGCCGATCAGCAGGTAGGACGCCAGGCCGACGCCCTCCCAACCCAGGTAGAGCAGCACGAAGTTGTTGGCGAGCACGAGCACGAGCATCGCCGCGACGAACAGGTTGAGCTGCGCGAAGAAGCGGCGGCGGCCGAGATCGTGGCTCATGTAGCCGACCGAGTAGATGTGGATCAGCGACCCGACCCCGGTGATCAGCAACACGAACGTCAGCGACAGCGGATCGAGCCGCAGACCGAAGTCGACGTCGAGGCCGCCGACCGGGATCCAGGAGAACAGCGACAGCTCCCGGGTGCGCTGCTCCGGGTCCAACCCGAGGGTCTCGAGGAAGATCGCCATGCCGAGCGCGAACGCGCCGACGACGGTCAGGACGCCGAGCCAGTGCCCCCAAGCGTTCGTCCGGCGCCCGGCGACGAGCAGCACGAGCGCACCGGCCGCGGGCACCGCGAACAGCAGCCAGGCCAGCGACGCGACGCCGCCAGCCGCGCCGACCTCGGGCAGCTCGACGGCCTGCGCCAGCACAGCGTTCACCGCGGGCTCCGCGCCGGCGCGACGATCACGGGACAACGGTGGCTGGGCACGGGGAGCTCCTTGGCCATTAGTACTTGAGCTGGTTAGTACTTGAGCAGGTTAGCGTCGTCGACCGACGCGGTCCGGCGGGTGCGGAAGATCGACATGATGATCGCCAGGCCGACCACGACCTCGGCAGCGGCCACCACCATCACGAAGAAGGCCATGACCTGGCCGTCGAGCGCGCCGTTGATCCGGGCGAAGGTCACCAGGCTCAGGTTGACGGCGTTGAGCATCAGCTCGATGCACATGAACACGACGATGGCGTTGCGCCGCACCAGCACGCCGACCGCGCCGATGGAGAACAGCAGCGCGGAGAGCAGCAGGTAGTAGGTGGGTGTCACCGCTGGTCCTCGGTGTCGTCGTCGGCCCGCCCGCCGGTGAGGGCCCGGACGTCGGGCGGGAGCTCGCCGGTGCGCTGCACCGGCGTCGCCTCGATGATCGCCGAGATCGACTCGGGGGCGACCGACCCGTCAGGCAGTACCGCGGGCGTGGCCACCGAGTTGGCGGTGGCGTAGACACCGGGGCCCGGGAGCGGGGAGATGCGGTCGTGCTCGCCGCGCAGCCGCGCGGTGACCGTGGCCCGCTGACCGCGCTTGCCGCGCCCCGTGGACTGCGCGAACGCGAGCACCATCGCCCCCAGTGCGGCCGTGATGAGCAGCGCCGAGGTGAGCTCGAACGCGAACAGGTACTTCGTGAAGATCAGCGCGCCGAGACCGGTCACGTTGGCGCCCGAACCCGCCGCTCCCGCAGCCAGTCCGACCGGCGTGACCTCGGTGAGCGAGCGCGCGATCGCCGCGACCAGCAGCACCGCGAGCCCGACGCCGAGCCCGAGCCCGGCGAGCCGTTGCCCGCGCAGCACCTCGACCACCGAGTCGGAGCTGTCCCGACCGACGAGCATCAGCACGAACAGGAAAAACATCATGATCGCGCCGGTGTAGACGATGATCTGCACGAAGCCGAGGAACGGCGCCTGCTGAATGATGTAGAACACGGCCAGGCAGAACATGGTCGTCACCAGCATCAGCGCCGAGTGCACGGCGTTGCGGGCGAACACCATGCCCAGGGCCCCGGCCAGCGCGAGCGGGCCCAGTACCCAGAACGCGATCGCTTCCCCCGTGGAGACGGTGTCCACCGCGGCCTGCGCGAGAACGCTCATCGGACCTGCTCCCCCACCGGGTCGGTCTTCGGGTTCGCCCGCGCCAGCGTGGGCCCCTGCACGTAGTAGTCCTGCTCGGTATCGCCCAGCCGCATGGGGTGCGGGGGCTGCTCCATGCCTGCCAGCAGCGGTGCGAGCAGCTGCTCCTTGGTGTAGATGAGATCCTGCCGGTTGTCGTCGGCCATCTCGTAGAAGTTGGTCATCGTCAGCGCTCGGGTGGGGCAGGCCTCGATGCACAGGCCGCACCCGATGCAGCGCAGGTAGTTGATCTGGTAGATCTCGCCGTAGCGCTCACCCGGGGAGTAGCGGGCCTCCTCGGTGTTGTCCGCGCCCTCGACGTAGATCGCATCGGCAGGACACGCCCAGGCGCACAGCTCGCAGCCGACGCACTTCTCCAGTCCGTCCGGGTGCCGGTTGAGCTGGTGGCACCCGTGGTAACGCGGCGCGGTGGGGGGGAAGTTCTCCGGGTACTCCTCGGTGACGACCTTCTTGAACATCGTGGAGAAGGTGACGCCGAAGCCGGCGAAGAACTCAAACATCGTCGTTCTCCTTCTGGGAGGCTCCGCCGGTGAGGGCTGGTTCGCGGGGCTCCGCGACGGAGTGAGCACGCAGCCGATGCCGCGCTCGCGGAGGCACCGCGAGGTCCAGCGGTGGCACCGGATAGTTCGAGGCCAGCTCGACCACCGGCTCCTCGATCTGCCGATCGGGCACGAGGAAGGCCACCACCAGCACGACGGCGAGCGCGATGCCCACCGCCACGAGCAGCGCGGTGACGCCGCCGTCGGTGCTCGTGCGGTAGGTGCGGATCGCGAAGATCAGGAGGATCCAGAGCAGGCTGCCCGGGACCAGGACCTTCCAGCCCAGCCGCATGAACTGGTCGTAACGCATCCGGGGCAGCGTGCCGCGCAGCCAGATGAAGACGAACAGGAAGAGGAACGTCTTGATCAGGAACGCGACGGACTGCAGCCAGCCGTTGACGTTCAGCGCCGCCAGCGGCCACGGCCAGGTACCCCCGCCGAGGAACAGTGTGGTGGCCATGGCCGAGACGGTGACCATGTTGACGTACTCGGCCAGGAAGAACAACGCGAACTTCAGCGAGGAGTACTCGGTGTGGAAGCCGCCGACCAGCTCGGACTCGGCCTCGGGGAGGTCGAAGGGCGCGCGGTTGGTCTCGCCGACCATGGCGATCACGAACACGACAAAGCTCGGGGCGAGCAGCCAGAAGTACCAACCGCCAGCCTGGGACGCGACGATGTCGGCGGTGGACAGCGAGCCGGCGAAGAGGATCACGCCGACGATCGACAGGCCCAGCGCGATCTCGTAGGAGATCACCTGCGCGGCGCTGCGCAGCGCGGCCAGCAGCGGATACGGCGAGCCGGACGCCCAGCCGCCGAGCACGATCCCGTAGACGCCGATGGAGCTGGTGGCCAGCACGACCAGGACCCCCACCGGGAGGTCGACCAGCTGGAGCACCGTCGGCTCCCCGAGGATCGAGACCTCACCGCCGAACGGCAGCACCGTGAAGGCCACGAAGGCCGGGACCGTGGAGATGACCGGGGCGATGAAGTACACCCGCTTGTCGGCCAGCACCGGCATGATGTCTTCTTTGAAGGCGAGCTTGAGCCCGTCCGCCAGCGACTGCAACCAGCCACCGGGGCCGGTGCGGTTCGGGCCCGGACGCTGCTGCATCCGGCCCACCACCTTGCGCTCCCAGTTGATCATGAAGAGGGTCAGCACCACGCCGATCGCGAACAGCGCCACGACCTTGATGAGGATCAGCCAGAGCGGGTCGTCGGCCAGCAGCTGCTGCGTGCGGGTCAGGCCCTCGTCCTGGGCCAGGAAACTCACGCTGTCACCCCCACGAGGTCGCCGTGCCCGGCACCGAGCACGGCGCGCACCCGGGAGTCACCGGAGTTACCCGGCAACCACACGACGCCGTCGGGCAGGTCGCTCAGCGCCACCGTCAGCGTGATGGCACCGCGCTCGGTGCGCACCGTGGCCGGCTCACCCTCGGTGAGACCGAGCCGCTCGGCCGTGGCCGGGTTGAGCCGGACCAGCGCCGGGCGGGCCGTGCCCGCCAACGCGGGTTCGTCGATGGCGAGGGTGGCGGAGTCCACCAGCTGGCGCCACGACGCAAGGACCGCCTGGCCGAAACCGGGCCGCAGGGGCCGACCGGCCGGCACCGACGGGGGCGGCGGCGCGACCCCGGTGCGGTACCCGAGCCGGGCCAGCTCGCCGGCCGCGACCGCCGGGGTCTGGGTGAACAGGTCGAGATCCATCTCGACAGCGAGCGTGTCGAGCACGCGACAGTCCGGGAGCACGCCACTCGCGTCGAGCGCGGGCCCAAATGTGCGGGCGCGCCCCTCCCAGTTGAGGTAGCTGCCGGAACGCTGCGCGTCGGGGGCCACCGGGAGCACGACGTCGGCGAGCCCGGTGACGGCGCAGGCGTGCAGCTCCAGGCTCACCAGGAACCCCACCTCACGCAGACCCGCCAGCGCGGCGGCCGGGTCGGCCAGGTCGTGCGGGTCCAGGCCACCGACGACCAACGCCGCCAGATCGCCGATCGCGGCGGCGGCGAGGATCTCGTCGGTGTCCCGACCGGGAACGACGGGCAGGGTGCCTGCCGCCAGGCCCCAAGCCGACTCGACCTCCGCGCGCGCGGTGGCGTCGGAGACCAGACGCCCGCCGGGCAGCAGGGTCGGGGCCGCGCCTGCGTCGAGCGCGCCGCGCTCCCCGGCCCGGCGCGGCACCCAGCCCACGACAGCACCGGTGCGGGCCGCCAGCGCCGACACCGCGGAGTACAGGCCGGGTACCTCGGCGGCACGTTCACCGACGAGGATCACCCCGCCACCCCCCATCCCGTCCCCGCGCAGCGCCTCGACGACGTGTGCCGCGACGTCGGCCAGCACGGCCGCCTCGGCGCCGGGCACCGCCGGGATCAGGTTGTCCCGGGCGGACGGCTCGGCCACACCCAGCCCGGTGGCCGTGCGCAGGACCGCCGGCGTGGACCACGACCCGAGGTGGAAGACCTTCTGCCCGTGCTTGCGGGCGGCCTTGCGCAGCCGCAGGAAGACGATCGGCGACTCCTCCTCCGGCTCGAACGCCACACACAGCACCGCAGGCGCGGCCTCGAGGCGAGCATAGTCCAGCTGGTCAGGCCCCTTCCCGACGACGTGCGCGGCCAGGAAGTCGAGCTCCTCCGCGGAGTGCGGCCGGGCCCGGAAGTCGACGTCGTTGGTGCCGGCGACGACGCGGGCGAACTTCCCGTACGCGTAGGCGTCCTCGACGGTCAACCGGCCACCGGCCAGCACCCCGATACCACCGGAACGGGCGGCGGCGAGCCCGTGCGCCGCGGCGGAGAGCGCCTCGGTCCAGGACGTCTCGGCGAGCACGCCGTCGGTGCCGCGCACCATCGGCCGGGTGATCCGATCCGCCGAGCGCAGGTAGCGGAACGCGAACCGGCCCTTGTCGCAGTTCCACTCCTCGTTGACCGCGGGGTCGTTGCCCGCGAGCCGGCGCAGCACCGTGCCGCGGCGGGTGTCGACGCGCTGCGCGCAGCCCGACGAGCAGTGCTCGCACACCCCGTCGGTGGAGACGAGGTCGAAGGGGCGTGACCGGAAGCGGTACGCCGCGCTGGTCAGCGCGCCGACGGGGCAGATCTGGATGGTGTTGCCCGAGAAGTAGGACTGCCCGCTCGCGAGACCGGCCGCCGCACCCGTCAGCGCAGCGGTGTGCGCCGTTCCGATCTGTTGGCCGGCACCCCGCTCCAGCAGGTCGATGAAGTTGTCGCCGGCGATCTCCTCGTCGAACCGGGTACACCGCTGGCAGAGCACGCACCGCTCGCGGTCGAGGAGCACCTGCGAGGTGATCGCGATCGGCTTGGGGAACGTCCTCTTGGTGTCGACGAACCGGGAGTCGCTACGGCCGTTGCTCATGGCCTGGTTCTGCAGGGGGCACTCGCCGCCCTTGTCGCAGATCGGGCAGTCGAGCGGATGGTTGATGAGCAGCAGCTCCATCACGCCCTGCTGCGCCTTGTCGGCCACCGGCGAGGTGTGCTGGGTCCGCACGACCATGCCCTCGGCCACGGTCATCGTGCAGCTGGCCTGCGGCTTGGGCATCGGCCTGCCGCCCATCTCCACCTCGACCAGGCACTGGCGGCACGCGCCGGACGGCTCGAGCAGGGGGTGGTCGCAGAACCGGGGCACGATGATCCCGAGCCGCTCGCAGGCGCGGATGAGCAGCTCACCCTTCGGCGCGTCGACGACCCGGTCGTCGATCGTGAGCCGCACCTGACCCTCGGCGGGGGGCGCGTCGGGTGCGGCGCCCTTGTCCGGTGCCACTGTCATCAGCGATCTCCTCCCGCGGCGACCAGATCCGCCGGTTTCGCGGGCTGCTCGGCACACAGGTCCAGGAACTCCTGGCGGAAGTACTGGATCGCGCTGGTGATCGGGCTCGTCGCGCCGTCACCGAGGGCGCAGAACGACCGGCCGAGGATGTTGTCGCAAATGTCGACCATCGCGTCCACGTCCTCGGGCGTGCCCCTGCCGTGCACCATCCGCTCCAGGATCTGCACCAGCCAGTAGGTGCCCTCCCGGCACGGCGTGCACTTGCCGCAGGACTCGTCTTTGTAGAACTCGGTCCACTTCAGGACCGCCCACGGCACCGAGACGGTCTCGTTGAAGACCATCACCGCGGTGGTGCCCAGGATGGAACCCGCCGCCACCGCACCCTCGAAATCCAGCGGCACGTCGAGATGGTCGGCGGTGAGCAGCGGGGTGGACGAGCCGCCCGGCGTCCAGAACTTGAGCGGGACGCCGTCGCGCATCCCACCCGCGAGCTCCAGCAGGCTACGCAGCGTGATGCCCAGCGGGGCCTCGTACTGCCCGGGGCGTTCCACGTGCCCGGACACCGAGTAGATCTTCGGGCCGGGACTCTTCTCGGTGCCCATCGAGCGGAACCAGTCGCTGCCGCCCTGCACGATCGCGGGAACCGTGGCGATGGTCTCCACGTTGTTCACCACGGTGGGTGCGGCGTACAGCCCGGAGGTGGCCGGGAACGGAGGCTTGAGGCGGGGCTGGCCACGACGGCCCTCGAGCGAGTCGAGCAGCGCCGTCTCCTCGCCGCAGATGTACGCGCCCGCGCCGGCATGCACCACGATCTCGAGGTCGAACCCGGAGCCGAGGACGTCGCGTCCGAGGTAGCCCGCGGCGTAGGCCTCGTCCACGGCGTGGCGCACCCGGCGGATGCAGTGCAGGGCCTCGCCGCGGACGTAGATCGCACAGAAGTTCGCCCGGATCGCGTAGCTGGTGATGACGCAGCCCTCGATGAGCGAGTGCGGGTCGGCCAGCATCGTCGGGATGTCCTTGCAGGTACCCGGCTCGCTCTCGTCGGCATTGATCACCAGGTACTTCGGCTTCGCGCCCGGGCCGGCAGGCCCCTGCGGGATGAAGCCCCACTTCATGCCGGTCGGGAAGCCCGCGCCGCCGCGGCCGCGCAGCCCGGAGTCCTTGACCAACTGGATCAGCTGGTCGGGGTGCGCGGTCAGCGCGCGTCGTAGGGCCTGGTAGCCGCCGGTCTGCTCGTAGGTCTGCAGCGACCAGGAACGCGGGAGCCGCCAGTGCCTCGTGAGCACCGGCGTGAGCGGGTCTGACATCGGCGTACTCATCCCTTCTCCGGCAGGTCCGGCCACGGGGGCGGGAGGTCGGGCATGGCCGGGGCGACCCAGCCACGGTCGGCGGCGAGCTGTGTTCCGCGCAGCGTCTCATCGGCCACCGACGATCCCTGCACGCTCTCCGCGAGCGCGGGGAAGATCCCGGCCAGCTCCAGCGACACGGTCGTGAGGTCGGTGAGCGGGGCGCCGCGGGTGGGGGGTGGTCGCTCGCCGCGCCGCAGCGCGTCCACCAGCGCCTCGGCGGAGGAGACCGTCTGGTTGTCGAAGTACTCGTAGTTGACCTGCAGCACGGGCGCGAAGTCGCAGGCCGCGAGGCACTCGACGTGCTCGAGCGTGACCGAACCCGTCGTGCCGGGCTCCCCCGCCGTCTCCTCGTGCCCGACCCCGAGCCTGGCCTGCAGCCGCGCGTAGATCTCGTCGCCGCCCAGCGCCGCACAGAGGGTGTTGGTGCAGACGCTCACCAGGTGCTCGCCGCGGGGGGTGCGCTTGTACATCGTGTAGAAGGTAGCGACTGCAGAGACCTCAGCGGTAGTGACCTCCAACGCCTCGGCGCAGTAGCGGATACCGTCCTGGCTGACATATCCCTCCACGGCCTGCACGAGGTGCAGCAGCGGCAGCAACGCCGACCGTGACTGCGGGTACCGAGAGATGATCTCCTTGGTGCGCTGGCGCGTCAGCTCGTCGAAGGCCGGACAGACGGGTGACCCCTCCCCGCCCGACCGCCAGACGCGCTCCTCGGGAGCGACCGGTGCCGGGCTGTTCATCTCCGGTGTGCCCTCGGGCAACGTCATCTGTCCACGCCTCCCATGACGGGGTCGATCGACGCCACGGCGGCGATGACGTCGGCGATCATGCCGCCCTCACTCATCGCCGGCATCGTCTGCAGGTTCACGAAGCTGGGGTCGCGGACGTGCACGCGCAACGGCCGCGTGCCGCCGTCGGAGACCAGGTGGTAGCCCAGCTCACCGCGCGGCGACTCGACGGGCACGTACACCTGGCCCGCGGGCACCGCGAAGCCCTCGGTGACCAGCTTGAAGTGGTGGATCAGCGACTCCATCGACTGACCCATGATCTTGCGGACGTGCTCGAGGGTGTTGCCCATCCCGTCCGAGCCCACCGAGAGCTGGGCCGGCCAGGCGATCTTCCGGTCGGAGACCATCACCGGGCCGGGCTCCATCCGCGCCGCCGCCTGCTCGACGATCTTGAGTGACTCGTGCATCTCGGCGACGCGCAGCCGGTAGCGGGCGTAGCAGTCCGCCTCCGACGCGGTGGGGACCTCGAAGTCGTACTCCTCGTAGCCGCAGTACGGCTCGACCTTGCGCTGGTCCCACGGCAGGCCGGCCGCCCGTAGGATCGGGCCCGTCGCACCGAGGGCGAGGCAGCCGTCGAGCGGCAGGTAACCGACCTTCTCCAGGCGTTGGCGCCAGATCGGCTGACCGGTGAGCAGCTTGTCGTAGTCCGGCAGCCGCTTGCGCATGAGCGCGATGAAGTCGGTGACCTTCTCCAGCCAGCCCTCGGGGAAGTCCTGGGCGAGGCCGCCGGGGCGGACGAACGCGTGGTTCATGCGCAGGCCGGTGAGGAACTCCAGCAGGTGCAGCACGTCCTCGCGCTCGCGGAATCCGGAGGTCATGCCGGTGAGCGCGCCGAGCTCCATGCCGCCGGTGGCCAGCGCGACCAGGTGCGAGCCGATCCGGTTGAGCTCCATGAGCAGCACCCGGGCCACGGTGGCGCGCCGCGGGGCCTCGACGCCCAGCAGCTTCTCCACGGCCAGGCAGTACGCGGTCTCGTTGAAGATCGGCGCGAGATAGTCCATGCGGGTCACGAACGTGACGCCCTGGGTCCAGGTGCGGTACTCGCAGTTCTTCTCGATCCCGGTGTGCAGGTACCCGATCACCGAGCGGGCCTGCTCCACCGTCTCGCCCTTGAGCTCCAGCACCAGGCGCAGCACGCCGTGCGTGGACGGGTGCTGCGGGCCCATGTTGATGATGATGCGGTCGTCGTGCTCGGCGTCGACGAGGGTGTCCCAGTCGCCGCCGGTGACCGTGTAGATCGTGCCCTCGGTCGTCTCGCGCTCCGGCGCGTAGGCGTCGTCCCGGATCTCCGTCACGTGTACGACCTCCGCTGATCCGGCGGCGGGATCTCCGCCCCCTTGTACTCGACGGGGATCCCACCGAGCGGGTAGTCCTTGCGCTGCGGATGGCCGTCCCAGTCGTCGGGCATCAGGATGCGGGTCAGTGCCGGGTGGCCGTCGAAGACGACGCCGAACATGTCCCAGGTCTCCCGCTCGTGCCAGTCGGCCGTCGGGTAGACCTCGACGACGCTCGGGACGTGCGCGTCGTCCACGTCGAGGGTGACCTCGAGCCGGATGCGGCGCCGGTAGGTCATCGACAGCAGGTGGTAGACGACGTGCAGCCGCTGCGCGACGTCCTCGCCGTAGTCCACGCCCGAGACCGAGGAGCACAGCTCGAAGCGCAGCGCGTCGTCGTCACGCAGGGTGCGGCAGAACTCGAGGAGGTGCTCGCGCTGCACGTAGAGCGTGATCTCACCGCGGTCGACCGTGATCTGCGCGACGGCACCGTGCGGTACGCCCCGCTCGGCCAGCGCGTCGGTGACGTCGTCGGCGAACTCGTCGAACCAGCCGCCGAAGGGTCGTTCGGCCGGGGCGGGCACGTAGCCGGGAAGGCGCAACCCGCCGAAGCCGGACGTGTCACCCGAGCCCTGGACCCCGAACATGCCAGCCCGCTCCCGAGACGCGGGAGCCGCCTGCCGGGTGCCCCCCTCCGGCGGGGTGCCGCCGGCGGCGGCCTGCTCAACCTCACCACCGGCTGGCGGCTGCGCTCCCGCGGCGCGCTGGGCGGCGACGTCGGCGCCGCTCTTCTCGGCCGAGGACTGGACGTCACCCACCTTCCCGGCACCGCCCGACCCGGCGTTCTCGGCCGCCATCACTTCTTCCCCGCAGACTTCTTGGGGGCGTACTTGATCGACGACGGCACCATGGCGGTCGTGTGCCCCGACTCCGCCAGCGCCGCGGCCCGCTTCGCTCCCAGCGGCTCGTCCATGATCTTCGCATGGATCTTGAGAATCGCGTCCATCAGCATCTCCGGCCGCGGCGGGCAGCCCGGCAGGTACATGTCAACGGGCACGACATGATCGACGCCCTGGACGATCGCATAGTTGTTGAACATGCCGCCCGACGAGGCGCAGACGCCCATCGCCAGCACCCAGCGGGGCTCGGGCATCTGGTCGTAGATCTGGCGCAGCACCGGGGCCATCTTGTTGCTCACCCGGCCCGCGACGATCATCAGGTCGGCCTGGCGCGGCGAGGCCCGGAAGACCTCCATGCCGAACCGGGCGAGGTCGTAGCGCGGCGCGCCGGTGGTCATCATCTCCATCGCGCAGCACGCCAGCCCGAAGGTGGCGGGCCAGAGCGAGGACTTGCGGGTCCAGTTGACCAGCTTCTCGACACTGGTCAACAGAACGCCGCTGGGCAGGTGCTCTTCCAGACCCATGTCAGTTCCAATCCAAGCCGCCGCGCCGCCACACGTACACGTACGCGAAGCCGACGGTGACGATGAACAGCCCGATCTCCACCAGCCCGAACAGGCCGAGCGCGTCCGCGCTGACCGCGAACGGGTAGAGGAAGACCATCTCGATGTCGAACAGGATAAACAGCATCGCCGTGAGGTAGTAGGCGACCGGCATCCGCCCGCCGCCCACGACGGATTGGGGCGAGGGCTCGATGCCGCACTCGTAGGCGTCGAGCTTAGCCCGGTTGTAGCGCCGTGGCCCGATGTAGGGCGCTGCGGTCACCGAGAACAGAGCGAACGCGCCGGCCAGGGCGAACATCAGCACCAGCGGCAGGTAGGGATCGAGCATCCGGGTAGCCTCGTCGTCTTCCGTGTCGATGCAGGCGCCGCGACCCTAGATCGGGAAGTCCGCCCTGCCGGAGCCAGGCAAGCCTAATTACAGGCTCGGCGCAAGCCTGGTCATCGCCGTGATCACCCGATCGCTCGGGCCGCCGCCCGTCGGGTCGTACAGGTTGGCGAGCAGCTTGAGGAGGAACCTCATCAGGGTCGCGCGCGGGAGCCCGTACCTGGTGGCCATCCCCATGACGCTCGGGTTGCCGATCAGCTTCGAGAACAGGTTGCCGATGCGGTAGTAGCCACCGAGCGCCGCGCTCATCGCCGTGGGGTAGCCCGCCAGCGCGGCCTCCGCGGAGGCACCCGAGCGGGCCGACGACTGGATCGCGCAGCGTGCCGCGATGGCCGCCGACTCCATGGCGTAGGCGATGCCCTCGCCGTTGAACGGGTTCACCATGCCGCCGGCGTCGCCGACGAGCAGCAGGCCCGGCCGGTAGTGCGGGACCCGGTTGAAGCCCATCGGCAACGCCGCGCCGCCCACCGACCCGACCGCGTTCTCCTCGCGGTAGCCCCACTCCTCGGGGGTACCGTCGAGCCAGCTCCGCAGCAGCGCCCGGTAGTCGGTGGACCCGTAGGCCTTCGACGTCGACAGGATCCCCAGCCCGACGTTCGACGTGCCGTCGCCCATGCCGAAGATCCAGCCGTAGCCGGGCAGCAGCTTCGGGTTCGCCGGATCGGAGCGGTCCCACAGCTCGAGGTGGCTCTCCAGGTAGTCGTCGTGGGTGCGCGGGCTGGTGTAGTAGCGGCGGACGGCCACCCCCATCGGGCGGTCGTCGCGCTTGGCCATGCCCAGGGAGAGCGCGAGCCGCGCGCTCACGCCGTCGCAGGCCAGGGTGAGCGGGGCCCGGAAGCTCACCGGCCGCTTGCCCGTGGGGCCGGCACCTTCGCGCCGGAAGCCGGCCACCCCGATCACCCGGCCCGTCCGGTCGTCGGTGCAGGCCTCGGTGATCGTGGTGTCCTCGTGCAGGCGGGCGCCGGCCTTCTCGGCGTGGCGTACGAGCAGCTCGTCGAAGTCCTGGCGGGGGCGGACGGCGCCGAAGTTCGGGAAGCTCGCCAGCGTCGGCCAGTCGAGCTCCAGCTGCACCCCGCCACCGACCACCCGCAGGCCCTTGTTGTGCAGCCAACCGTTGCGCTCGGAGCAGTCGATGCCGAGGTCGATGAGCTGGCGCATCCCGCGGGGGGTGAAGCCGTCACCGCACACCTTCGGCCGCGGGAACGTCGAGCGCTCCAGCAACAGCACGTCGAGCCCGGCGCGGGCGAGGTAGGCGGCGGCGGTGGATCCGGCAGGACCGGCGCCGACGACGATGACGTCGGCATCCGATCGCTCGCCGCGGGTGGTGGGTTCGGGCGCGGCCATGCGGCTCCTTGCGAACGGATTCACGACCGGGCGAGTGTACGGGCCCAGGCGCCAGCCTGCGCGTCCACCGTGGAAGAGACCCTGCACAGGGACTACCGGCAGTACGCGGAACAGCGTAACGGACACCGCCACTAGCAGGTAACGGCACGGCGCCTCGCGGCGATCCCTCCTGCAGCGCACCGCCACGCCGCCGCCAGACCCGGCAGGAGGGCACGATGACCGCTGGCTCAGCCACTAACGGCAGCCTCATCTGTCGTCGCTGCTCGTTCCAGAACCGCCCCGGCGACAACTACTGCGAGCGCTGCGGCGAACCCGCCATCCCGCCACCGTCTCTCCCCGGTGAAGGCCCCACGAACCTCGAGGACGGAACGACTCGGTACCTGTGCGCAGCGGCGCAGCGCGATCCGGTCTTCGGCGACAGCGCCATCGCGGAGTACCTCGTGGAGCGGGTACGGGCCATCCCTCCGTCCCCCGGGGTGGACTCCACCGCTGTTCTCCGCGAAGCCGTCGCCGCCCGGGCTCGCCGTCGCCTGCGCGACGCGATTCTGCTCGTGCTCCTGGCCGCATTCGTCCTGGTCAATCCTGCGTTACTGATCGGCTGGCTGCTGGTGGCCCTGCCCGTCAAGGCAACCTTCGGGTCAAGGGGATCCGGCCGCCCCCAGCTGGTCAGCATCGCAGTGGCGGTCGGGGCTCTGCTGCTCACGGTCGTCGTGCTGTCGAACTTGGGAGGCTCGGTCGACGGAGTGCTCGCCGCCGCCACCGAGAACCCCGAACGGACCGTCCCGCTCGCACTGCTGATCTTCGGAGTGCTCGTCGCCGACGAGATCACCGTGCACCACCTGGTGACCGAACGGTTCCGGCGCAGCACGTTCGTCGCGGACCACCGCAGCGTCCCGTCGAACTGGGAACGGATCGTCCGGGGCCTGGGGCACGGTGCCTTCCAGTCTGCACTCGGCCGCGTCGCGACGGCCGCCTACGAGAGCACCGCCCAGAACGACAACCAGGCCGACGTCATCGTCCACCGCGGGGCAAGCCCCTTCGTCGGCGCCGGGCGCACGCAAGAACCGGAGATCATCGCGCTGCCGCTCGAACCGGCTGAGGATGCATCCGAGGAACCAACCCCCATCAGCGTCGTCGATCTCCACCAGCACGTCGCCGAGACGCTCGCGGCCCTGCGCTCGGCGTCGTCGCTGACCCCGGGCAAGCGGCTGGAGGGGCTCCGCGACCGGGAGCAGGTACTGGTGCCAGCGGACCGGCTAGCAACCAACCACCGCACCCTCCCCGGCGTGCTGATCGACCTGGATCTGCCACCGGCGCAACACCTGCCACTCACCATCGCGCGGGAGCTCGCCGAACGCCCCTTGGAGTGGGCCCGCTACTACCGCTGCTACCGGATCGAGACCTGGGACCGTGACCTCACGACCTCGTGCTACTTCTACGCCGGCACCGACCAGCGGATGCTCTACCTGGAGTGGACCCACTGTGTCCTCCCGCCGATCAAGGAGCACTACCGGGCCATCGACGGCGTCACCAAGATCGGCGCTGGTCCGCTCAGCGCAAGCGTCGGCGCCCTCCTGCTGCTCCCGACAACGATCCTGCGCAGGCTGCGGTCGGTGACACGACGGTTCGTCCCTCTGAAGCAACGGGTCGGGGAGGTCCTCCCGGAGCGGTACGGGGCGGGCCGGAGCCTGCGCGAGCTCGCCGCCGACGACAAAGCCCAGACCTACTTCCAGGGCGTCGACGAGATCCGGTACGTGAAGATCGTCGACACCGCGCTCTTCCGTGCCGTAGGACACTACCTGGAACAGCGCGGCTACGACGTCGTCGAGTTCCAGAAGATCGCCAAGGCGACGATCACCAACAACAACGTCTCGGTGAGCGGGGGGACGTTCATCGGATCCACGATGGGCGCCGGCACCGTCACCGGTGGTGGGACCACCCAGACCGGACCAGCGAAGGGATCGGAATGAAGCGCAGGGAACCCGACACCAACGCGGTGAACATCACCGGCGGCACCTTCATCGGCAGCACCGCCGGAGCGGGGAAGGTGGACAACCACGCCAAGGTGGAGATCGACAGCGTTTCGGTCGGCGACGGGGAGCGCAGGTCCACCGTCGCCGACCTGCGCGAGATGCTCGTGGCCGCGCGGCAGCAGATCGTGGACGCCGGCGCGGACGCCGAGGAACGAACCGAGCTCGGCTACGAGCTTCGCAAGATCCTCGAGGAGCTGGAGTCGGAGAGCCCCGACCCGGCCCCGGTCCGCAGCAGGTGGACGCAGATCCAGCGCGTCCTCGGCCCCGTTGCCACCGCCAGCAGCAGCATCGCCACGATCACCTCGCTGATCGGCGAGCTGTTCAGATCCAGCTGACCGCGGCCCGAGAGGGGGATCGATGGCCACCTGTGCCAGCTGCGAGCGGGAACTACGGGCGGAGAGCAACTTCTGTCCGGGATGCGGCTCGCCTGTCCTCGAAGTGCAGAGCCCACGTTCGGCAGCACCTGGGCCGAAGAACGCGAGGGCGCTCGTCCTGACGATCGGCGCCGCCCTCGTGGTCTGCGCCGGAGTCGGCCTCTTCTTCCTGCTCCGACTACCGGCTCCCGGTGCGGCGCAGGAGACCGAGAGCGCTGCTCGTGCATCAGAGGCAGCCTCAGCACCGATAACCCGATCATCGGATCCTGGGGCAACGCAGGAGACCCAGAGCGCTGCTCGTCGGTCAGGGGCGATCCCAGTACCGATGAGCAGCACATCAGCACCGATCTCACCGTTTGACACGTTGCAACAGCAGGCACTCGACGACGCGGCGACGGTGGAGGGTCTCGTCGGGTACTGGGTACCGCAGGTCTCGTCCAAGGATCTGGGGACCGTCGCCGGCGGCAGATCGTTCGGCTACCCGGAGATCCTTACCGACTTCCAGTCCTGGAAAGCAGCCTTCCCGGACGCGGTGCTGCTGAGGTCGGACGACTTCAGCAGCTTCAGCTCGGCTGGCTACTGGGTCACGATGATCCCTCGGACGTTCAGCACGGCACAGGAGGCCAACGGCTGGTGCGACGAGCAACAGATTCCCGCCGACGACTGCTTCGCGAAGCGGCTGTCCCACACCGAGGGCCCCGCTGGCAACACGGTGCACCGGTGACGAGGCACGCCCACCGTCAGAGCCTGTTGGTAAACGGATCAGGCGGCTGATCTGTCCGGTCTCGGGGTGGGAGCGGAAGTGGGGGTGGGACGGGTGCCGCTCCACCGAGGTGGTGGTGGGTTGGCGGTGGTGTGGCGTACCAGCCGCCTGGTCGTGGTCATGGTTGTGGTCCGCGGGACCATGGCCTCGTGAGGGGCGGGCAACGTTCGTGGTCACCGACCAGACAGCGGTGCCGCATCGACCATCCGGGATGTCGGCTCCAGCACCGGCGTCCCGATACGCCGACGTGACCAGATCGCTACCCGCGCCCACGGCCCCGGCCGGGTCCGCTGTGGTTCACCACCAGGTTCTGAGTGCCGCACGTGGGCGGCTGCACAGGGTGGTGCGGGGTGCCGCCGCCCGCGGGAGCGGTGGTCGGGTTCAGGGTCCGTTGATCAGGTGTGCGAGGGGTTTCCGTCGGGGGACCCGGTCGGGGTCGATCCAGCACGGTGGGAGGAACTCCGGTAGCCCGTCGCGGATCTGCACACACCACCCCGGGTGGTGCAGCAGCCGGTGGTGGGCGGTGCAGAGCATGACGCAGTTGGT
>JBBSQN010000062.1:0-30174 GCA_038257875.1 Mycobacteriales bacterium | reverse complement strand
TGGGTCAAGAGACTGCGCCGCATCACCCTGCCCGCGATCCCGACCGTCTACGGCCTGACGGAGCCCAGACGCGGCGTGACGGCATGGGTGTTCGCGCTGCCCGACGGACAGGCCTACGTCATCTCGATCGACGAGGACGACGACAGCAGCGGTGGCATGATTATCTCCACCAGCCTGGACAACGTCGCGTCCAGGTGGGCTCCGCTCATGGACGCCAAGCTGGTGAGGGTCAGCGTGTCTGACGAGTCCAAGAAGCCACGCAGCACCCCAGTTCGGGATGGAGCGTCCAGCCGCTTGTCCGTCGTGTGACGGTGTTGACGGTCCTGGGCGACGGACGGGGCGGTGCCGGTCGGGATGGTTCCTTGGGATGCTGTGCGGTATGGCTGAGTCCCGACCGGTGCCACGGCGGGTGTTCGTGAGTCACACCTCGGAGTTGCGGCGGTTCCCGGCCGCACGGTCGTTCGTCGCGGCGGCGGAGTCGGCGGTGTCCCGGGCTGGGGACGCGGTCACCGACATGGAGTACTTCACGGCTCGGGACGGGAAGCCTGCGCAGGTGTGCCGGGACGCGGTGGCGGCCGCGGAGGTGTACGTGCTGTTGGCGGGCTTCCGGTACGGCTCGCCGGTGCGGGACCAGCCGGAGATGTCCTACACCGAGCTGGAGTTCGAAGCTGCGGGCGAGGCCGGTCTGCCGCGGCTGGTGTTCGTGCTCGGCGAGGAGGCGCAGGGCCCGAAGGACCTGTTCGTCGATCTCGAGTACGGGGGCCGGCAGGCGGCGTTCCGGGCCCGGCTGGACGACAGCGGGCTGACCACGGCGACGTTCACCACGCCGGAGGGCCTGGAGACGGTGCTGCTGCAAGCGTTGACCCAGACCGAACGTGTTCCGGTGGGGCGGGTGTGGAACATCCCAGCCCGGCTGGGGGTGTTCACCGGCCGTGACGACCTACTCGACGACCTGCGGCAGGCGCTGTGTGCCGGGGAGCGGGCGGTACACGGGATGGGTGGGGTCGGCAAGACGACCGCAGCGATCGAGTACGCCCACCGCCACGGCAGTGAGTATGACGTGGCGTGGTGGGTGTCCGCCCAGGATCCGGACCTGATCCCGGACCGGCTCGCCGAACTCGCACATGCGTTGGGCCTGGCGACACCGACTCATGGAACGGAGGTGGGAGTAGCGCGGCTGTTGGGAGGACAGCGGGAGTGGCAGCGGTGACTGCTGATCTTCGACAACGCCGAGGACCCGCAGGAGCTGCGACGGTTCCTGCCGGGTGGCGATGGGCATGTGCTGATCACGTCCCGGAATCCGGACTGGCGCGGGGTCGCGACCCCGCTGGGGGTGGCGGAGTTCACCCGCGCCGAGTCTGTGCACCTGCTGCGCTCGCAGGTCCCGGGTTTGTCCGACCGGGAGGCAGACCGGGTGGCGGAGGCGGTGGGGGATCTGCCGCTGGCGGTGGACCAGGCGGCGGCGTTGCTGGCCGACACCGGCCTGGACACCGACACCTACCTGCGCCTGCTCGCCGAACGCACCGAGCAGGTGTTGGCCCACGGTGGCGGAAGTGGCGGGTATCCGGTGTCGCTGGCCGCGTCCTGGACGGTGGCGTTCGACCGGCTGGCTGCCGACGACCCGGTGGCGTTCGAGTTGATGACGGTGGCGGCGTGGCTGGGTCCGGAACCGGTACCGCTGACCCTGTACACCACACACCCAGATCGACTACCCGCCGCGCTGGATGCTGCCGCTCGGGATCCACTGGTGTTCACCGGGCGGACGGCTGTGTTGCGGCGTCGGGGGATGGCGCGAGTCACCGCCGATAGCATCCAGCTGCACCGGCTCACCGCAGCGCTGCTACGCGTCCGCACCGTGGATGGTGGCCGGTGGGCGGCGGTCGCGGTCGGGCTTCTGCGGCATGCGGCGCCGGAAGATCCATGGAACAACCCGGGGTGTTGGCCAACGTGGCGGCAGCTGCTGGCCCATGTGCTGGCCGTCACCGACCCGGCGCGTGACCTGGACCCGGTCACCGGCGAGGCGGCCTGGCTGCTTGACCGCGCCGGCTCCTACCTGCGCACCCGGGGGAGTTTCGAACGGCGCGGCCACTGCACGAACGCGCCCACGACCTTCGCCGCGGCCTGCTCGGTGCCGACTACCCCGACACCCTGGTTTCTGCCACCAACCTCGCCTTCGCCTTGCGCGGGGCGGGGGCTGTAGTGGCGGCGCGGACTCTGAGTGAGGACACCCTGGCCCGGTGCCGTCGAGTTTTAGGTGATGATCACCCCGATACCTTGCGGTCTGTCTACAACCTCGCTGATGGCCTGCGCGCGGCAGGGGAGGCGAGGGCGGCGCGGGCTCTGGATGAGGACACCCTCGCTCGGCGTCGCCGGGTGTTGGGTGATGACCACCCCGACACCTTGCGCTCTGCTTACAACCTCGCCTGCGACCTGCGTGCAGTGGGTGATGTGGGGGCGGCGCGGGCTCTGGATGAGGACACCCTCGCTCGGCGTCGCCGGGTCCTGGGTGCGGATCATCCCGACACCCTGAGCTCCGCTGACAACCTCGCCGCCGACTGAACCACCCTGGCTGGATACAGTCGGCTCCCGGCCCTGTCCGGCTACACCTCGAAGACCGCCCTGATGGCGTTGTCGACTTGTTGGAGCTCTTCGGGGGCTGCGCGGCCCAAGTGCTCGACGAGACGCCGCCGTGGTGGACGGTCGATCTCCATGGCGAACGCCCAGCCGAACTCCCTGATCCGTACAGCCAGCAATGAACCGGGGTCGAAGTCCCCGACGTGTGGTGCGGTCCTTGCCCGCCCATACCAGCCGCTCCGAGTCGTGATTCATCACGACCAGCAGATACCGCTGCCCTTTCGATAGCTGATCCGCCGGGTAGGCCGGGCGCAGTACTGCGTCCGGCCCCCTGGGAACGCGCTGAGCACCGGAGACGCCCAGCTCCGACGCTGTCGGTCCGGCCGACTACCCTCGCGCGCAGACGGCGCGCCCGCTGGGCGCCGTGCCCGCCGAGGAGGTGAGCAGGATCGCGACTGGCCCCGAGCCCCCCCCACCCGGCGCGCTCGCCTCCGGGCCCCAGCTCTCGGCGGCCACCTCCCACCGGGTGCGCAGCGTGCTGGCGATCCCCGCGTTCCGCCGGTTGTGGCTGGTCACCTCTGTCGCGGCGGTCTGTGACTGGATGAGCCTGCTCGCGCTCTCCGCGCTGGCCACCCAGCTCGCGACCGGCTATCAGGCGCAGAGCTTCGCCCTCGGCGGCGTCGTCGCCACCAAGCTGCTCCCGGCGCTGGTCCTGGGCCCGCTGGCCGGTGCGCTCGCCGACAAGTTCGACCGCCGTCGTGTCATGGTCGTCTGCGACCTGTTGCGGTTCGTGCTGTTCGTGTCCATCCCGCTCGTCGGGTCGCTGTGGTGGCTGTTCGTCGCGGTGTTCCTCATCGAGATCTGCGCGCTGTTCTGGATCCCGTCAAAGGACGCGTCGGTGCCCAACTTGCTGCGCCGCCCCGACCAGGTCGAGACGGCCAACCAGCTCGCCCTCGTCATGACCTACGGCGTCGCGGTGATCACGGCGTCCGGGCTGTTCACGCTCCTGTCCGGCGCCGGGTCGTTCTTCGGTGGACAGGATTCGGAGCTGTCCACGGTGTTCGCCGCGCTGGTCGGGTCCGGCGTGGCCTACCTGCTCATCGCGCTCACCGTGTGGTTCCGCATCCCCGAGATCTCCGGGCGGGCCACGGGGGCGCGGGAGGTGCAGCCCGGGCTGCTCGCCCTGATCCGCGACGGCGCGGCGTTCGTGGTGCGCACGCCGCTGATCCGCGGGCTCGTCACCGGCATCATCGGGGCGTTCACGGCCGGTGGCATCGTCGTCGGCTCGGCCACGCTCTACGCCGCGAGCCTCGGCGGCGGCAACGCCGCGTACGGGGTGCTGTTCGCCGCGGTGTTCGTCGGCCTGGCGATCGGGATGGGTGCCGCGCCGCGGATGGCGCGGCGGCTGCCGCACAACCGGCTTTTCGGGGCGGCGATCGTCGCGGCCGGGCTGGCGCTGGTGCTGGTGGCCGTCGCCCCGCACCTGTTCGTGGCGATCGCCGCCGTCATGCTGGTCGGCGGGTTCGCGGGCATCGCGTTCCTCACCGGGCTGACGATCATCGGTGCGCAGGTGGCCGACGACATCCGTGGCCGGATCGTGGCGTTCGTGCAGTCGATCGTGCGCCTGACCCTGCTGGGGTCGCTGGCGCTGGTGCCGCTGCTCGTCGGGCTGGTCAGCGCGCGCCGGATCGACGTGCTCGGCTACCCGTTCCTGATCGACGGCACCCGCATCGTCATGGTGGCGGGTGGCCTCGTCGCGGCGGGGATCGGCATGCTCGCCTACCGGCAGATGGACGACCGGCGCACCGAGCCGATGCTGCCCGACCTGCTCGCCGCGCTGCGCCGTGGCGACCCCCGGCACGGCTCCGGGGTGCTGATCGCGGTCGAGGGCGCGCCCGCGGAGCAGACCGCCGAGCAGGCCGCGCTGCTGGTCGCGCGCCTGCGGGCCGCCGGGCACACCGTCATCGAGCCCGAGGGCGGGGACCGCGACCATGAGCGCTGGGTCGCGGCCACCCGCGAAGCGGCCCTGGCCGGCGCGCGGGCGAAGGCGCTCGCCGCCGCCGCGGTGCGGGCCGACCAGGTCGAGCGCGTCATCCGGCCGGCGCTGGCCGAGGGCGCGGTGGTGGTCGTGGACCGCTTCCTGGCGAGCCCGCTGGTGCAGTTCGGGGTGGCGGCCGACCAGACGCACGCCGAGCTCGACCCGGGGGAGCTCGAGAGCCTGGCCGTCTGGGCCGCGGGCAGGCTGCGGCCCGACGTGTCCGTCCTGCTCGACCGCGCCCCAGCCGGCGCCGTGCCCGCCGCGTCCGGCATGCCCGGGGAGGAGCACCTGCGGGTGCAGCGCCTGCTGACCCGGATGGCGGCGGCCGAGCCGCACCGCTACGTCGTCGTCGACGCCGACGGCTCGGCCGACGAGGTGTCCGAGCGGGTCGTCAGCGGCCTCGCCGCCGTCCTGCCCCGGTACACCGCGGCCTCGGCGAGCGGGCCGGTCGTACCGTCCACCGACGCGGCCGGCATCGCGACGTGACGGTCTGGGACGAGGTCGTCGGTCAGCTCTCGGTCGTCGCGGAGCTCACCGCGGCGGCAGAGGACCCGACGGCGATGACCCATTCCTGGCTGTTCACCGGCCCCCCGGGGTCGGGACGTTCGGTGGCGGCCCGGGCGTTCGCGGCGGCCCTGCAGTGCCCCGACCACGGCTGCGGCGCCTGCGTGGCGTGCCACACCGTCCTGGCCGGCACCCATCCCGACGTCCGCGAGGTGGTGCCGGAGGGGCTGTCGATCGGTGTCGAGGCGATGCGCACCCTCGTCCAGCTCGCCGCCCGCCGCCCGGCCACCGCACCCCACCACGTCCTGATCATCACCGACGCCGACCGGCTCACCGAGGGTGCGGCCAACGCGCTGCTCAAGGCGGTGGAGGAGCCACCGGAGCGCACCGTCTTCCTGCTCTGCGCCCCGTCCGACCACCAGGACGACGTCCCGATCACCATCCGCTCGCGCTGCCGCGTGGTGCCGCTGCGCACACCCTCGCCCGAGGCGATCGCCGGCGTCCTCGGCGCCCGCGACGGCATCGACCCGGAGACGGCGCACTGGGCGGCCTCGGTGGCGGGCGGCCACGTCGGCCGGGCGCGCCGGCTGGCCGTGGATCCCGAGGCCCGGGCCCACCGCGAGACGGTGTTGGGCCTGCCGCTGCGACTGCGCCGCCTCGGCGACGCGTTCGCCTTCGCCGCCGACCTGGTGCGCACGGCCAAGACGGAGGCCACCACGCAGAGCGAGAGCCGCGACGTCGCCGAGCGGGAGGAGCTGGCCGTCGCGATGGGTGCGGGCGGCGTCGGCAAGGGTGCGGCCGCGGCGGCGCGCGGGGCCAAGGCCGCGGAGCGGGAACTGGAGCGCCGGCAGAAGTCGCGCACCACACGCACCCAGCGTGACGCCATCGACCGGGCCCTGGTCGATCTGGCCGGGTTCTTCCGCGACGCGCTCGTGGCGGGCAGCGGCGCGCGGGTGGCGCTGACCAACCCCGACCGCGACGCCGACGTCCGGCGGGCGGCGACCGAGTGGCCGGCGGAGTCGGTGCTGCGCAGGCTGGAGGCCGTGCTGGCCTGCCGCGCGGCGCTGGACCGCAACGTCAAGCCGGAGATCGCCGTCGAGTCGATGATGACGGCGCTGCAGCGAGGGTGAGCCGTCGTGGTCAGGGCATCGTGAAGTAGATCATCGGGTTGTCGCCCGCGCCGCGGATCGGGGCCAGTCCGAGCTCGTCGCGCAGGGCGTTGAGCGTGTCGAAGGTGGTGCGGGCCTTGGCCCGGGACGGGGTGAAGAACGGCACGTGCTGCCCGTCCAGCCAGCCGACGACGACCTTGCCCTCGGTGAACGGCAGCGTGGTGCGGCCGTGGTAGACGTCGTGCACGCTCACCGGGATCCCCGAGGGCACTCGCGGGAAGAGGTTGTCCAGGTACCAGCGGGCGAAGCGCCCGTTGTGCGCGGCGTCGACGAACAGGTAGCCGGTGTCGGCGGGGACCTGCCCCACGGTCTCCTTGATGTCGCCCTGCACGAACGTCCAGCGTCCCTCGGCGAGCTCCGGCGGCACGTTGCGCACCACGTTGTCGATCAGATCGAAGCTGTGCAGGTGCCCGGAGCCGTTGTCCCGCAGGGCGCTGAGGATCCACGACGTGGACCAGCCGTGGAACGTCCCGAGCTCGACCACCGCGGACGGCCTGGTCGCGCGCAGCAACAGGTAGGTGATCTCTGCCTCGAGGTCGTCGAGCTGGGGGGTCATCCGCGCCTGCATCGACTCGGCGTAGTCCCGCTGGGCCTTGCCGACCGTCGCCAGCTCACCCGCGTACTGCCGGTAGAGCTCGCAGACGTACTCCAGGTCGATCAGCTTCAACGGACGGTCCTCCATGCGGATCGGTTCAGGCGTCGAGCGAGAGGTAACTGTATCGGCGCCCGCCTGCCCTGCCGGACCGGGTGACCTGGGCCGACGGTCTCCGGGGCAGTGGCCCCGGGGACCGTCGGGCCGGGTAGCTACACTGGCCGCGCACCACCCGCCGCCTTAGCTCAGTCGGTTAGAGCGACGCACTCGTAATGCGTAGGTCTGGGGTTCGACTCCCCAAGGCGGCTCCACTCTGACCAGCGGTTCCCCATCTGGCGGACACTCGCCGGTGCGTCCTCGGGCTCACTTTCGGGCTCAGTTGTACCTCGGTCTCCCGCTATCCGAGCAGCTCGGCAAGGCGGGTCCGCCAGGGCTCGGGCAGGGTGGCGGCCACTCGCCGGACCTCGTCGCGCTGCTCGTCGGTGAGCTCGTCGCCAGGGTCGCCGGTCCAGAGCAGCCCGCCGACCTGGCTGGCGTACTCGCGCCGCATCTCGTCGGGCACGTGGGTGTAGCGGCTCGCCATCGAGGCCTCCGACCAGCCCATCATGTCCATCATCGCCCGCACCGGCACGCGCAGGACCAGCAGCATGGTCGCCGCTGTATGCCGAGCATCGTGGAGCCGGGCTGGCCGGACCTCGGCGGCTGTAAGCAGGTCGCGCCATTCCTGGTAGTCCGCGCGAGGATCGAGCGGGCGGCCTGTCGGCTGAGTGAACAGCCAGCCGCCGTCGTGCCACAGGTCGCTGGCCGTTCGCTGGTCGTCGAGTTGTTGGCGGCGGTGGCGCTGGAGCCAGTCCATGAGTGGCTGCGGCACGCTGACGACGCGCCGGCCGGCCCGCGACTTGGTCGGCGTTTCCACCAATCCACCGCCTTGTCGTTGAGGGCAGTGGCGGGCGTGGGCAGTGCAGTCGCTCGGGCAGGGTGGTGGGCATTGTCTCTGGTGCTGTTTGCACCCGGGCGGGCATGGACGAGTCTTGTGGCGCAGGGCTGCGCAGGTGCGTGGATCGTCGCATCCGTGGCGCCAGGTTTGGCGCTGGAGTGCGCGCCGGATCGCGAGGTTCCGGGCATCGGCGTCCACGTCCTCCCACTTTAAGCCGATGGCTTCGCCCTGGCGGAGTCCAAGCGCGAGGGCGAGCGCGAACCGGACGCCGTTGCGGCGTCCCTCAGCGGCGTGGAGGATGCGCTTCGCATCGTCCACCGATAGCGGCTCGACTTCAGGCTCGACCAGTTGCGGCGCGCGAGCGACGAGCACCGGGTTTTCCACTATGTGACGGCGGCGCAGTGCCTCGTTCAGGGATGTCCGGAGCGTGGCGTGGACGTGATAGATGGAGGACGGAGACAACGGCGGCTTCCGAACGCGTAGTTTGGCGTACAGCGTCTCGATGTTCTCGGGCTGAAGTCTATCGAGGCGATGCGCGCCGAGACCCGGTATCAGATATTCGGTGATGTCCGTGCGGTAGCGGTCGGCTGTCTTCGGCCTGACCGTGGGCCCGACGATGTTGTCAAGCCAGTGTGTGAGCCAGCGCTCGACAGTCCAGGCCTTACCCGGCTTACGCACTTTACCGCTGTCACGCTGGTGCTCCAGGTCGCGAACGGCGCGTATGACCTCGGCCTCGGTCTTCCGTCTGGTGGTGCGCCGATCAGGCTTCCCATTGTCGCGCACTCCCATCGTCACGCGGCCGACCCAGCACTTGTCGTACTCGCTGTAATAGACGGACGAGGCGCCATTAGGCGCACGGGTACCCTCGGCTCTCTTCCTGCGTGGCATCCGCAGTCCCCAATCTTTTGCCCTGGCCGATCTCGGTCAGGCTGTGGCGCGCTGCTCAGCCGCGAGGCGATGGATGTAGGTGGTCAGGGCGTCGGCTGGGACACGTCGGAAACGGCCGACCTTGACGGTCTCGATCTCGCCAGACTTGATAAGTGCGAACATCTTGGTTCGGCCGATCGAGAGCTGCTCGGCGGCTGCTTCAACTTTGAGCGTCACGCGCGGACCGGTGGTCGTCGGCATCATGGGTGTTCCTTCCGTGTGACTACGTTGTGTAACTGCCGTGGGTGATGCGAGGGGCGGTTAGCGGCTCCCGCTAAGGGGGGTCTGAGCTGGGCGGTCTCCCGATGTTGAGCAAGGGTTGCGGCGTGGTGCTAGGGCGCTAGCGGCCTGGTCGGGTGGCGGTTTGGGCGCTAGCGGTGGGTGCTAGGTCTAGCGGTCGGGGGTGCTAGCGCCGGTCGCTCTGCTAGGCCGGGATCGGTGACGGTGGGTAGCCGATCCGAGGTGTCGGGTCTCGAGACGCGACGCGTCGCGCGAGGTCCTGTGCGACGCGTCGCGTCGGGGCCGGTCACTGCTGGCCTCCTCCGACGACGCGGAGGGGTGGGGTAGCCGTCCCAGCCGTCCCAGCCGTATCAGTGCTGGTCAGGCCTGGGACGGCTTGAGGTGCTGGGACGGCTTGAGCCGTACCAGGGTCGGGGGGTGGGACGGCTTGAGCCGTACCAGGCGCGCCAGCCGTCCCGGGCTGACCTGCGGTGATACGGCTGGGACGGCTGGGACGGCTACCCCCCTGCCCTGCTTCCGCCACCTCGGATGAGGTCGCGGACGGAGACGCGGCGTCGAGGTCGGTGATGGGGTCGGGGGTCAGCAGGCGGGGGCAGTAGCGGGCCCACGCGTCGAGGAACTCGGCCCGGTAGTAGCCCTTGGCCTGACCGAGGACGGGGAACCGGATGTTGTGCGAGCCGATGTCGTAGTCGTGGAGCAGCTCGGCGAGCTTCATCGCGGTGAGCCCGTCGCGGCCGTAGTCACACCACGGTGCTTCGGGGTCGGCCTTGAGGCGCT
Source organism: Mycobacteriales bacterium (assembly GCA_038257875.1). GTDB lineage: Bacteria > Actinomycetota > Actinomycetes > Mycobacteriales > Pseudonocardiaceae > Pseudonocardia. The sequence goes on along the minus strand of JBBSQN010000062.1, from coordinate 20,416 downwards.
GGAGCAGGACGCTGGTCGGTAGGGCTTCCTGGTCGTCGAACGCGGTGTGACAGTCCGCCAGCAGGCGGATGCGGTGTGAGCCGGTCTCGGCGTCGGTGGCCTCGGCGGTCAGGGTGAGCAGCGCGGTGCGGGCGGTGTCAGGCCACAGACCGCCCGCGTGGTCGGCCACCGCGATGAGGGGTTCCCAGGTGTCGGCGGCCCGGTCCTCGACCGGCATGGCCGGCTCGGCGTGCTCGAGCACGGGCAGGTCGGTGCGCAGCCACTCGTGCAGCTGCCCGGCCAGCGCACGCAGGGGTGGGCGGTCGCGCTTGTGGCGGTAGGGGGCGACCTTCTCGTCTCGGGTGCGGCGGCGCATGCGGATGACGACCGCGCGGTCCTCGATGGTGTCGGGCATGACCCCGATCCCGGCCAGTGCGGCCATGGCGAACGTCGGGATGGACTCGACCCGGCTGCTGTTCGCGTCGTAGCGCTTCGCGGGTCGGTTGCGTTGGTGCCCGGCGTTGAGCAGCCCGCGCAGGTCCTCGTTGCCGTCTGCCTTCGGCCCGAAGATGGTGTCTGCCTCGTCGACGAGGATCGTGGGCGGGTCCTCGCTGATGGACCGGTACACCGCGGCAGGGCTTGAGTTGACGGTGATGAACGGTGCCCAGCACAGGGCCTCGATCAGGTCGAGCAGTCGGGACTTCCCGCAGCGTTTCTCGGGTCCGCGGATGACCAGGCGGGGGGCGTGGGCCCAGGCGGGTTGGGCGTGGGTGGCGGCGATCCAGAGGGTGACCGCGACCGGGGCCGCGGTCGAGGGCATCACGAGGTAGCGCAGCAGCGCGGCGTGGACCCGGTCGAGCAGGATCCCCGCCTGGTCCAGCTGAGGGCTGTACGGGCCACTCAGCGGACCGTGAGGCGCCGTTTGCGGGGTGGTGGGGGTGCCGGTGGAGCGAGCGACTGCGGGGCGGTGGGGGGTCGTCATGCGTGGTCCTCCAAGCAGGGGAGCGGGTTCGTGAACGTGGCCGGTGAACCCACCTGCACCGCTGCTGCAGCCGTTCGTGAACCCCGCAGGTGGGGCGGTTCACGACGGTGCTGCAACAGGCGGTGGGGCGGCTCTGTGGCTAGGAGATGAGTTCGTGTCGTGTCTGGCCGGGCACGACGGCTCCGGTAGCCGGCTCGGTGCCGGTGGCGAGGTGGTGGGCCAGGCGTAGGCACTGGGACCAGTGGGCGGTGTGGAGCCTGTGGCGTTGGCGGGCCACCGCGTCGCAGGCGTCGGTGACGACCTGGCACCCGGAGTTCACGACCGCGTCGGCGACCATGTCGCGGGCTAGGCGGTGGTCCGTCGCGGCGCGGGCCTCCTCGGGTGCGAGGCTGGCGTAGAGCAGCGCGGCGACCTCGTCGATGCTCAGTGGTACCGGGGCCGACACCCACACCGCCGGTGTCGGGTGGGCGTCGCTGTCCTCACGGTGCTGGAGCAGGAGGGGTGTGGTGTCGGCCCCGATCCGGCACAGGGTGTGTCGGGTGTCCATCAGGCCACCTCCTCCAGGAATCGGCCGCCGGTGACGGTGAGCCGCTCACCGGGCAGCGACCAGCCACCGCCGACCCGGTGGGCCAGCTCGTAGCACAGCCCCTGGCGGGGGCCGGCCCACACCTCGCGGCGCTCGGCGCGGTCTGCGGCGGTCACCGCGGTCCGGCCCTGCCAGCGCCGGTGGATCCGCCCGCTGAGGTCGAGCAGCTCGCGGATGCCGTCGAGCCCGGCCACCTCGGTGCCGCGCACGATCAGCGCGGCCACCTCGGTCAGGGTCATGTCCCGCCGCAGCGGCTGCTCGGCCAGGTGCAGGGCCATCGCCATCTCCCCGAAGCCCGCGAGCACGACCGGGCGGGCACCCGGACCGGGCGGGAGGAACTCCCAGCAGCGCCGGCCGGTCGCGGCCGGGTAGGTCCGCACCCACACCTCAGCGGGTGCCCGCACAGGTGCTGCTACAGCGCTACACGCACTGTTCCCACAGGTCGGGTGTCCTGCTGTGCTGCTACAGAGATCGCTACAGGTGGCGGGGGCCGCGCTCCACGATCTCGGGTCCGCTACAGCCGTCACGGCCGGTTCTCCCCGGTGTGTGGCGTCCATCAGGCCACCTCCCCCGACCGTCGCGGGTCGGGCACCCCGAACACCGCGGCCGCGCGGCGACGGCAGTACGCCGGCCACGCGTCACCCCGGCGCACGGCCGCGTCCGCGGCCAGGCGCACGTCCTCGATCCTCGAGGCGCCGAAGGAGACCACGAGGTCGGCGACCAGCTCCCGCACCGCGGCCGGGTCCTCGAGGTCCTCGCCGTACTCCAGACCGGCGAACAGCACCGCGGTGACGTCGTCGAGCGAGAGCCGCATCGGGGCGGTCACCTCCACCGCCACCGGCTCGAACCCCGGGCCCGACGACGGGTCGGTGACCCACCGCCGGTAGTCCAGGTGCACCCGGACCTCACAGCCGTTGATCCGACCGGTGACGACCTCACCGGGCACGATCGGATGGCCGCCGGTCACGGCGCGGTCGGTGTCGCGACAGGGGGTCTGCTGCATGCTGGTCATGCCGTCACCCCCAGGCCGTACCAGGCGATGTGCGCGGCCAGCTGGGCCGGGTGGGTGCTGCACGCGAACACCTGCGACCCCGACTCGGCGCAGTGCCCGAGCGGCACCGAGACGGTGTCGGTGAAGTCCGACCCGCACACCACACACGCCCGACCGTCCGCGGCGGCATCCGACAACGCCGCGGACTCACCGGCCTCGATCGCGGCCCGCTCGGCCTCGGAGCGCGGTGTCTGGTCGTCGGTCTCCGGGGACACGCCACCGACCACGTAGGCCCGGTAGGCGTACTCGCCGCACTCGTTGACGAACGCCCTCAGCGCCTCGGACGGCACCCGCACCGCCCCGCTGATGCGCAGCGCGTCCAGCCGCCCCGAGCTGATCGCCCGGTAGATCGTCGCCTTCGAGACCTCGAACAGCTCTGCCACCGCCTGGACCCGCAGGTACCTCTCGGCCATCATCGGGTCACCTCCGCCTGCTCGGCGGACGCGGCGGTCCGGCCGAGGGGCGTCGTGAACGCGGGCTCCCCGAACACCTTCAGTGCGTCGGACGGGACCCGCACCGACCCACCGATCCGCAGCGCATCCAGCTGGCCTGACCGGATCGCCCGGTAGATCGTTGCCGCGGAGACGTCGAACATCTCCGCTACTGCCTTGACCCGCAACATGCGGGTACGGTCGTCCTGCATCGCTGATCCTCCAAGGTTCCCGATGTGCGCCCCGTCCGGTGTGTCAGCACCGGACGGGGCTACTGCCTGTTGGTGTCGCATCTGCACTACCTCAGTACCGAGGTAGTGCAGGTGACGCTAGCGCACGCAGGGGTGTCGATGCAACACCTCTGTACTGAGGTACGTACGATGCGGCGCGTGAGCATCAACCCAGCAGACCCGCGGAGTCCCGCGGAGCAGATCGCGGACGATCTGCGGACAGAGATCACCTCCGGCGAGCTGCCGCCGGGTGGGCGGCTGCCCTCCGAACGACAGCTCGCAGACCGCTACCGCGTCAGCACGACCACGGCAGTCCGCGCGATGGAGCGCCTGCGGGATGAGGGCCTCATCGATAGCAAGGCCGGGGCGGGGCGCTTCGTCCGGAGACCCCGCCAGCTTGTCCGCGTCGGGTCCGACAGGTACGCCAGGTGGCGGCGTAGCGCGGGCAAAGCTCCCTTTCAGGCCGAGATGGAGGCCGCCGGCGTCGAGTGGCGGCAAGAGGTTCTGGAGCTCGCGGAGGTCCCGGCAGACGAGGAGGTTGCCCGTTGGCTCGCAGTCGAGCCCGGGGCGCTCGTCTGGGTCCGTAGACGGCGGACATGGGCTGAAGGCGAGCCGACACAGCTGGCCGATAGTTACTACCGCCTCGATGTCGTTGCCGATACCACGATTATGCAGGAAGACACCGGACCGGGCGGCGGTCACGCGCGCCTAGAGGAGAAGGGTTACCGCATTATTCGCTTCCGGGAGGAGATTAGAATCCGGATGCCGTCTAACCAGGAGTCCCGAGACCTGCACTTGGCCGGAGGAGTTCCCGTAGCAGAACTCTACCGCGTCACCTACTCGACGAACGATACGGTAGTCGAGTTCTTCCGGTCGGTAATGGCCGGAGACCGGCACGTGTTTAGCTACGAGTTTGAGGCGCCCGAATGATGTTCAATGTTACGTTCGCTAGCGCCCCAACCCCCGGACAGCCGAACGAGGATTACGTCGCGGCCGGCCCTGACTGGGCGCTAGTTCTGGACGGTGCGACGCCACCGACGGGCGTCGAGAGCGGTTGTAAACACGGCGTTCGGTGGCTGGTACGCAGCCTGGCGGCCGTCCTGGTTGATCACCTTGTCATGACCGACAGCTCACTACCCGATGCGCTCGCCGACGCGATCGAGGTCACGCGAGACCGTCATGCGAGCACATGTGATGTCTCGAATCCGTCAAGCCCGTCCTCTACTGTGGCGGTGCTGCGGCTGCGGCGTGACCGCCTTGAATACCTAACCCTGGCGGATAGCCCCATCGTTGTGAGAGTAGGCGACAACCCTGCCCAGGCGATAATTGACGACCGGACCGCACACCTTCCAAGCTACACGGTCGAGGCGGTTCGTGACTTTCGGAATAGAGAGGGTGGCTTTTGGGTCGCGAGTACCGTGCCCGAGGCTGCCTACCACGCCATGACCGGTGCCCTTGCCGCTGAGAGCGTGACTGGGGTTGCCCTGCTGACCGACGGAGGTGCGCGCCTCGTTGATAGGTTCGCGCTGTCCGACTGGGGTGGGTTGCTGGAGATTCTCGAAGACAGCGGCCCGGTCGAGCTTATTCGTCGAGTTCGTGAGGCGGAGGCGGCGGAGACCGACGAGGAGCGGCATCGTGGTAAGCGGCGCGGGAAGCGCCACGACGATGCCACTGCCGTCCTGATTCGATGACGGGAGCAGGGACAGTCGCCATGCCGACGAGGGGGGAGGGACCCCCGGGTGTGTGCCTCCGACCCCGTGTTTCCGGGGGTTTCGGAGCCGTCTGGCGGGGTGCCTCCCTCGCCTCCCTGGCGGTGTCGGCGCTGTTCAGGGCAGGGAGGCCAGGCAGGGAGGCGGTCAGGGAGAACTCCCTGCCTCCCTGACCGCCTCCCTGCGTTCGGCCCCGCCAACCGCGTGCCTCCTCGACGGACGGAGGTACGCGTTGGCATCGCGGTCCCGTGGTTTCCGGGGGTATTCGTGGTCGGCCGGTGTGCCTCCGTTCGGGTCTTGCCTCCGTTGTGCTGGTCAGGGCACGGAGGTGGGGTACGAAGGCGGTTACGGAGAACTCCGTGCCTCCGTCTCGCCTCCGTACCCACCTCCGTGCTCGGCCGAGGACCAGGGGAGGGGGTCCCCCACGCGGACAGCCCAGGCGCCCGGCTCCGTCAGGCTCAATTATGGGCTCAGTTCAGGCCCGGTTCCCTCATCCCCAGCTGTTGCAGCCGTCGTCCGCGAGCTGCGGGGATACCTCTGGGGACCGAGGGCGAACGGCACACCGCGGTCCTCGTAATGCGTAGGTCTGGGGTTCGACTCCCCAAGGCGGCTCCGCATGTCAGAGGCCCTTTCTGGCCCTCGCGGAGACCCTTCCGCAGGGTTCGTGGTCTGGTTCGTGGCCCCTACCGGGTCTCCTCTTGATCGGTCGCGGGTATTCGCAGGCGTCAGGCGACCTTCCAACTACGGTCACCGAGGGTCGCGATGACGTCCAGCGTTCCGCCGAGAGCGGTGACGTAGGCGCGGACGATGTCGATGCCCGAGATCTCGCCGTGCTCGATCTTGGAGATCCTGGCCTGGCTCACGCCGAGCATCTGGGCGATCTGGATCTGCGTCAGTCCGGCCGCCCTGCGCATCTCCGCGAGCTGGTGTCCGCGCACGTACGCCTCGCGGTGTTCCGCCGCAGCGGCCTGACCGGCATCGCGCTCGGTTGCGTCGCGCGGATCGATCGCGGCCGCCCTCGCCTTGACCTGATCCCAGGTGTTGAACGTCGCGCTCACTGCCCCTCCTGTGCCCGTCGAGGTTCCTGCTGTCGTGTCCGCAGCACTTCCAGATGTTCGTCGAACCGCTTGTCAGCCAGTGGGATCGCGTCGCGATACCAGCTCGTCCAGCGGCCGGACTTGTCACCGGCGACGAGGAAGACCGCCTCGCGTTCTGGGTCGAACGCGAAGAGCAGCCGTACCTCACTCCCGCCGGTGGACGGTGGTCGCAGCTCCTTCATGTTGTGGTGCCGACTGCTGTGGATCCGATCCACCAGCGGCCGGCCGAGTACCGGTCCGACCATCGCCAACTGCTCGATCGCGTCGGCGATCCCGTCAGCCGTCGTTGGGTCGTCCCGGCACACGCTCAGGTACCAGCGCTCCACGTCCTCGTGCAGGCTGATCTCCTAGGCCACCGTGCAACTATAACCTATGAGTCATAGACCCAGTTCTCCGGTGAGGGGCCTGGACCTGACGAAGACGATCTCCGTCGTGGTCTGGTTCGTGGTCTGAAACGACGTCCTATGGGCGTCCTGGTTGTGCACGGTGAATACGCCGACGTGCACGGATGGACTCCACGAGCACGGTGGATGCGGTGAGCATGACCCTCGTGATGCGTAGGTCCGGGGTTCGACTCCCCAAGGCACCCCCCCCCTTGGTCGAAGCGCAGGGAAGTGATCTCTTTCAAAGCCACCGCAGCGCCGTACCGGTGCGGTGGCTCGGCGTCGGTAGGCCGTCCGGTCACGCCGCGTGCATGATGGCAGCGGAACGTGACCAGCGTGGGCGGCTTCGATCTTATGATTAACTTCTTCTGGAGCAATCAGCCAGCGGATCGGCGATGCCAGGACGTCAGCGTGGGAGTGCCATATCGCGTTTCGCGGACTCGATGAGCCTTTCCCGTGACTCAGCTACGACCGTGCGGAGTCGTTCGTGCTCGGCTTCGCTGATCTCGGGATGGGCGCTGTCGTTGAGGTCGCGGAGTCGGAACCGCACGTCATTGGCACGTTCAACCGTCCGCGCGGGTGCGAGGAGCCGGATCTTAGTCTGGGCGTGACGAACGGCGAGGAGCTGGGATCTCGCCTCGGAAGCGGCGGTCTGGATGTCCGCGGGCTCGGCGCCGGCCCAGAGCGCTTGCTGATGTTGATGGGCGGCTTGGGAGACCGCGTAGCTGGCGTCGACGAAGTCGTAGAACGCCTCGGCCAGCTCTTCCCTCGCCCACTTCACGCGCTCACGTCGACCGGTGAAATAGGTCGTGACGATCAGTGTGACGAGGCTGATGCCGGCCGCGACGGCAGCCAGGGTGGTCGTGACGGTCCAGCCTGTGCCGCCCGGGTCGGCGGCGAGAACGACGAGGATCACAGACTGATCGTTGTCGAGCAGCGACGATCGCGGCAAGCACACCCGTCCTGTTCGCACTCGACATCTGCGCTGCGCGTCGCTCGACATCTCGACGGCCGACCGGTGCGCATGTAATCGCTGGGGGTATGCGGTGCATCTGGTTAGCGGCGAGGCTGAGCTGGCGCTCAAGGCCGCGCCGGCCGGGTGACGTGCTGATAAGTCCGCCACCATCAGATCGGGCACACCACCGCAGCCCAGAGCGCGCACGCCGCGCGGCGGATCGGGGCTCACCGGAATGATCGTTGGCCGGACTCAGCGCGAGGTCGCGGCGCCCCCGGGTGGGCGCTCAGGGCAGCGCGGGCCGAGGAATCGTTGATCGACCGCCTTCGGTGGGGCCTGGCGGCCCTTGGCTTACCACGGCCGACCTCACGGTCAAGGGCGCTCGCTGCGCTCGCGTCACTGCGTGACGGCGTTCGGCCGCACCCCAAGGGGGACGGCCACCAGGCCCACCACCACGGAGGCCACCCATGAGCACCCAGACCCGCGCCATCACGGGCGTTCGGCGGTTCGTCGACCCCGAGGATCTGATCTGCGCGGGTTGCGGGGAGCAGGTGCGCTGCGCACCGCTGGCGTTCTGGCGGGTCAGCGACGGGCTGGCGGTGCCGCAGTTCTCTCACCTCGACCGTAGCGCGCTGTGCCGGGTGGCCGGGACGGTGGCCGAGGTGATCGAGGTGACCTGATGGCCGGCCGGCGGGTGCTGGTGGCTGGCTCGCGAACCTGGACCGACGCTGGGGCGGTGCGAGACGGGTTGGCGTAGGTGTGGGGTGACAGCTCTGCCGTGTTGGTCAGCGGGGCGTGCGCGGCGGGTGCGGATGTGGTGGCCGAGGCCTGCTGGTGGGCGTGGGGTGGGCAGGTGGAACCTCACCCGGCGGACTGGGGTCTTTACGGGCGCGCGGCCGGGTTCCGCCGCAACGCCGAGATGGTGGCAGCCGGGGCCGAGGTCTGTGTGGCGTTCATCCGCGCTGGGTCGCCCGGCGCCCAGCCACACCGCCCGGCTGGCCGAGGCTGCTGGCATCCCCACCCGCACGTACAGGCAGTGAGCAAGGAGCGCCGACGGTCGACGAGCTCGGCGATCAGTGAACGGTGCGCGGTTGACGACTGCCCGGGTGTCCGCGGTGAGGTAACCGCGCACCTGCCGGATGGTGCCGTCCGGGCCTGTGATGCGCCCTGGGCTCGAGGTGCGCCGAGTCGCTGGGGGACATCGGCGTTGTCCATCTGTGTCCCTCCTTGTCATCTGTCATGCCTTCGGTGTCCCTGCGATGCTGAATTTCATGGACTAATCGAGCGGACCCCACCATGCTGCTCCGTCGCAACGGCAACCTACGTGGGGGACTCTCAGGTGAGCTGCAAGGTCACCCCGCCGTTCGGCGGGTTTCTGACGCCAAGCCCTGTGTCGTCCACCGGTCGTTCCTGACCCATGAGACAAGGCGCAGAATCGAATACCACTAGGCGTCGCCAAGACATCGGACGAGCGGGTCGTCGAAATTCCACCCCAATCTGCCAAGCATGAAGGGAGATAAGATGTCACACCGACGATCGCAACCTGCATCACCTCCGTCAATGGCGACAATGGAAGCCGATGTCGATCTCCGATGCGTCGGACAGGCCACGCAACAGTTGCACGAGCTGTGGCCCACGCTCCACGACGACGACATCGCGCTCATGGCGCTGCGCGGAACCGCGCTACGCCAGAAACTGCACGAAATCCACTCCCTAGACGACCGCGGTCGGTGCCGGGCGCGTGCGTGTCGCAGCTGGTGGCCTTGGCGGCGACGATCGGCGTGCGTGACTCATCGTATCCTCATCGACTGCGGCCGAGCGGGTATGACGACGCTGTGGACCTACTTGTTCAACCCCACAGGAAACCGCCTCTATGACGAGAGAGTGAACGAGTGGCTCCGAGAATGCGTGAAGACCGACAAGCCACTGACGTCGGACCCATCCCCCCAACCGACACGTTTGTCAGGAGAACATCGCGGCGATCACGATCTCGCCGCACATCGAACCGCTGATCATTCCACCCGCGAACGTGATAGCACAACACCATGATCAAGCGTGGCGGTCGTGTACCCAAACGACATCCCGTGGGCTGGACCTTTCTCGACCACCACCGCCACGACGGATACACCATCCGATGGAGACGAGGCGACACGGTGGCATACGTCCTGGCTGGTCAACAGTTGGGAAACCACAGCATGACCGAGGTGCTGGACACCATACCGGTGCCACAGAAAGGGTGGACCGATCTAACCGAGATCCGGGCCCTGGGGAAACGGTGGCTGCGGCGCCAGGGTGAGAGCAGCAGCGGAACACCAAGGTGAGCTGCACAGGAAAGAAGAAAATGTACTGTCACGCGCTCGAAGGTACCGCCCCGAAGACCTCCACACCGCCACCGATAGTGTTCATAGCAGGTCAGATACAACTGATGGCAGCACAGGCCTTGGAGCTAGCGGCTCGACATTGGGGGCCAGATCCACCGGACCCGCGAGGCCGACACAGCCTTTACACCGATCATCCTTTATATCCCCCTGCGCCGTCACATAGGCCGAAGCCACCGCCATGGTTGATCTACACCATCATAGTTGTTGTGATACTCGGGCTCGCCACGTGGTCATGTCTATTAACGTCTGCGACTGGATAGGCTCGTTCGAGCCACGGTGGCGATTTGGCAGACGAGAACGGAGCAATTCTGCCGCCTTTCGATCAGAAGTAGTAACCCAGGCATCATAGACGCGGAGCGTTTTGTCGAACCGCTGCCTTCCAGTCGTTTAGCCATGCTGGAGAGCCACCGGCTGGACACGGCGTGCTGTGTATTACGGCGGCGGGTGATGGCGGGTCGGGCTCCGGTGCCTTCGCGCGTGGGCGCTGCGCGATACGGGCAGGGTTTGTGGCGATCCAGTCCTCACCGCACGGCCGCCGTGAGCGTACCGCTGATGATCGAGCGAATCTGGCGGACTGGTGACGCAGCGATCGGCTTGCACACGTGAACGACGCACTTCGGCTCAACGCAGTTGTGGTCATCGGTAACCTTGTGCCGCTCGATGGACGAGCTGCCATCGCAGCGCTTGCGGCATCGTCGCGAGCCGCGGCAGGAACGCGTCGCACTCGGCACAGTGGACGCGGCCGTGTCGGGGTCGGGCTCGTTGTCGTGGCAGACCTCCGTGCACCACTGGCAGTACGTCGAGCTGGCGCACATCTCCCGTCTTCCCCGTCGCGGCAGAACGGGCACGGCGCCCGCACAAGGCGCACTTTGTGGTCGGCCGGGACGGTCATGCTTCGCGCCCGTCGTCGAACTCGCCCCACTCCGCCGGGACAACTTCACCCTCCACGACAGTCGGTGCTCCGATGGCGATGTCACGGTCGACGCCCTCCAGGACGGCCTGGTAGGGCTTCAGTTCCTGCGGGACGTCGAGCGCCTGCTGCGGCCCCAGACCAACCCGGTCGAACGCACCCGCGTCGTGGCCAGGCGGGGTGGCGGGCGGCGTCGTCTCGTCTATCACGATGCCCAGGAGCATCTGCGCCATGCGCTCGGCGGCCGACTCGATGCGCGTCTTGGCGGCGGCCTTGATGTGCCGCGCTCGGCCGCGGGTTGCAGCCGAAGGGTTCGGTGTCGAACGGGCCCAGGTGGACTCCGTCGCGTCGGTACGGCGAGCACTCGTCGGGTAGACTCTCCGGACCCGTGGTCCCAAGGTGATCTGTCGGGTGTCGCTGCGGGTCGCGGGTCACGACGAGGTCCCGGGTCAGTGGAGTCGGCTGAGATGCGAGGATTGCCACGTGAACAGCGTGATCCCTTCGACGCCTCCCGCGGTACCGCGGGAGGCGCGGCACGCCCACGAGTCGATTCGCCTCAGTGATCTGCCCGAATCCATGCCACTGAGCGTGGCTCCGATCGCTGCCGGTTCACAGATGACAGCAGAGGACAACGGTGGACGTTCTCATCGTCCTATGACATGAGGGGCATAGAGAGACAGGGGAGGCGTCCATGGACGTAGGGACACCAGCGGACAAGACCTATTTCCCGAACGAGGTACTCGTTAGCCTGAGAAAGTCGAAGAGCTGGGGCAGGGAACGGCTTGCCCGGCAGTTTGAGTTGGTTGGCCGCAAGCACAAGCTGTCAACGCCGGATGTAGGCGCTATGTTGAAACAGATCTACAGGTTGGAGACAGGGCGCATCCAGCAGCCCTCTAAACTCTATGAGGATCTGTACTGCAAGACTTTCAACACCAGCTCGGCCGAGCTGTTCGGCGCGCTGACCCCACCCCAGGCTGCCTCCGAGACGTTCAAGCTCCGCAATCACAAATTAGTCCCGGCGTATATTGGGCCGCAGTTAGCGGAGCGCGCCATCGCACGGCTTTCAATGCAAGCTGTGCCAGACCAGTGGTTAGAGTGCTACTCCTGCCCCGTTGACCATCCTCGAAGTGAGGTAAGCGCCGATCTATGGGTGTGGCCGTTCGGTGTCGCACTTTTCCACCTGACGGAGACCGTCGAGTCCACTTCCCTCGCCGACTTCGCCATCTGGCATCGCCGGGTGTATGACGAACAGATGAATTGGGTATGTGGGCAGCTCAAACTTCTGCTCGAGTCTCCATCTAGAGCGCAGTATGCGATGCCGGTGAACTGGCTGGTACGGTCCGTATGGCAAGACGCCCAACTCGGAACCGCACTGCGCATCCTGTCTATGCCGCGAGTCCTTCTCCAGCGAAAATTCGGAGACGATGCGTCTGATCTGGCCCATGCCGAAGTTGTTGAACGCTCGCTGCTGCGGGACGGTTTCGATAGCGCCGACGCTAGCGAGTTCGGACTGAAAGGAGTATCTGCTGGCGTCGCCTCGTGGGCAGGAGTAGTGTATTGTCCAATAGCGGCCAGTCGTGCTCTGTCTGAATCTGAGGTACTAGCTTTTGAGCTGACCGTACAGGCAACTTGGTCCTACTGTGACTGGATAAGGGGCGAAGTCGAAGCTGTCCGCGACCCGGACGTACCAGCGGAGTACGGCTGGCGCCTCCTGCGCGCGCTCAGGTCGGTAGTCATCAACCCGCGCCCCGAGGAGAGTTCGCAAGTATTCCCTATGCGTACTGCAATCTTGGAGACCAGTGGGATCAGAGAGCACCTTCGGCAGGCTACCGAGGCTATAATCGAAGCCAGGAGCAGATAGTGGCATGAGGCTTGAGACGACTGTGCTTTTGATAGTCGACGTACAGAACGGCTTTATTACGTCTGACACTGAGCATGTGATCGCAGGCATAGCGGAGCTGGCTGACAAATGGCAGAGCGAAGGCGGACATGTCCTGTTCTCCCGTTACTTCAACTACACCGGATCAGAGTTTGAGCGTCTGATTAACTGGCGGAAGCTGTACGCGGCCCCTGACACAGACCTCGCTGAACAGCTTAAGCCCTACGGTGGTCGCGAAGAGGAAGCAGTCTTTGATAAGCGCGGCTACAGCGCTGTTACTGAGGAGTTCCTACGGCAGGTGCACCGGCACGGATGGACCGACATCGTAGTGTGCGGTATCGACACCGAGTTGTGTGTGTTAACTACCGCGTTCGACGCATTCGACGCTGGCCTTACACCGTGGGTTGTGACGGATATGTCCGCGAGCACTGGCGGGCCGCGAGCGCACAACGCAGGGTTGCTCGTCATGGCACGTGGGATCGGTGAACAACAACTTGTGACCGTAAGTCAGTTGTTCGATGTAATCCTTGATAGAAATTCCAAGTTCTAAACCACTAATCCCAATCATGTCGGAAGGAGAGACGAGGCTTGTTTCACGTTTCACGTTTCACTTTCGACGAGGCAGCAAGCTACCCCAACCGTTGCTGCCCGGCTTGGACGGGTGTCCCGGTTTCGGCGAGTCCGGTCAGGGCCTGCGGTAGTGGGCCCTGGTGCAGGACGCCGAGGCGTTGGGTGGCGCGGGTGAGGGCGACGTAGAGTTCGGCCGCGCCCCGTGGGCCGTCGGCGAGGATCCTCATCGGTTCCACGACCAGGACGGCGTCGAACTCCAGGCCCTTCGTCTCCGACGGCGCCACCGCGCCCGGCACTCCCGGTGGTCCGATCACGACGCTGGTGCCTTCGCGGCCGGCTTCGTCCCGCACGAATTCCTCGATGGCAGCGGGCAGTTCGTCTTCGGTGACTCGTCTGGACCATGGCTGGACGCCGCACGCGCGGACCGACTCCGGTGGCGCGACCCCGGGTGCGAACTCGGCGAGCAGCGCGGCGACGACGGTCATGATCTCCGCCGGAGTGCGGTAGTTCACCGACAGCGACCGGTACACCCAGCGGCCGGGCACATACAGCTCCAGCATCGTGTCCCACGATGTCGCTCCGGCCACCGACCGGCGTTGGGCGAGGTCGCCGACCACGGTGAACGATCGGCCCGGGCAGTGCCGCATCAGCACCCGTCAGTCCATTTCGGACAGTTCTTGGGCCTCGTCGACCACGACGTGCCGGTAGGTCCAGTCCCGGTCCGCGGCGGCGCGTTCGACGAGTTCAGGGGTGTCGCGCTCTCCGAACCGGTCGGCCAGGTCCTCGGCGTAGACCATGTCCTGGGCGAGTAGATGGTCCTCGTCGTCCATCAGGTCCCCGCGCTCGACTTGGAGGATGTCCAGCACACCGGCGGCGTACTCGGCCTCGGCCTTCCGTTCCTGCTCGGCGGCTTGGTCGGCCGGCTTGTCGCGACCCAGCAGGTCGACCAGTTCGTCGAGCAGCGGCACGTCCGACACCGTCCAGGCGGCGCCGTCGGCGCGCGACAACGCCGGGTCCGCACCGGCCGCCCGCAGCCGTTCGGGGGACGTGTACAGCGGTGCCAACACTGTTTCCGGCGTCAGTATCGGCCAGAGTTCGTCGAGCGCGGCGGTGAACTTGTCATCGTCCGCGAGCTCTTTGAGCAGGTCCGCCCGCAGGTTCTCCCACGCTTCGCGGTCCGCCCGGGTCAGCCAGCCCCGGCCGATCCGCGCCACCGCCCGTTCGGTGAGCACCCACGTGACGATCTCACTGAATACCGCGCGGGCCTCGTTGTGCGGCAGCCCGCTCGCGCGCGCCTCCTCCCTGGCCCACTCCGCGGTCTCGGCGTCGATCCGCACCGTGATGTCCGCCAGTTCGATCGGCAGCGGATGGTCCGGCAGCCGCTGCCGGTCGGCGACAGCCGCCGCGAGCACGTCGAGGATCTTGCACGAGCCCTTGAGCCGCGCGGCTTCCGGCGTGTCCTCGGCGGTGACGTGTAGGCCGGGCAGGAGGTCGCCGGTGGTCATGAACACCACGTCGGACTCGCCCAGCGACGGCAGCACGCGGCTGATGTGGTTCAGGAACGCCGGGTTGGGCTCGACCACGAGCACACCATGACGTTCGATCCGCTCCCGCTGGGTGTAGAGCAGGTACGCGACGCGGTGCAGCACTCGGGTCCGACTCGACGGCGAACACCGGGCTGAACCCGACCTCGCGGAAGCCACCGGTCAAACCGCCGCAGCCAGCGAATAGATCAATGATGCCGTAGTCGACCGCCCCTGGGATGTGCTGAATGCGGCCGACTTCGGTGTTCCGCAGCGCCGGCGCCGCACGGTGGTGATCGGGTCGCGTGTGGGTACACCGCGGTTGCCGGAGCGGACGCATGCCCGGGCCCCCGGGGACGGCGGATTGGCGAGCTGGCGCACCGTGCGCGACGCCCTGGACGGCTTGTCGCTGACACCGAACTACGACGTGCTTTCGGACGCACGCGTCGAGCTCTTGCCTGGGATCGAGCTGCCGGGCCCGTTCGGCGAGCGCCAGATCCACGTGGGTCGGCGCTACAGCGATCTGATGCTGCGTCGGTTTGATCACGTTCCACCGGGTGGGGCCGGTTCGATCTCCCCGACGAGCTGCTGCCGCCTTGTTGGCGCAAGAAGAAATCCGGCGCGTCCGACGTGATGGGCCGGTTGGAGTGGGACGCTCCGGCGCTGACGATCCGCACGGAGTTCCACAAGCCGGAGAAGGGGCGGTACCTGCATCCGCAGTGGGACGCGCCGATTCGGGTGAACCGCACGATCAGCCACGCCGAGGCGGCCCGCTTGCAGACTTTCCCGAGCTCGTATCGGTGGTGCGGTCCACGGGTGCAGATCGCACGCCAGATCGGCAACGTCGTCCCTCCTCGCCTCGGGGCGGCGGTGCGTGCGGTGCGCTCGGTCCTCGACGCGGCCGTAAGGTAGAAAACCGGATGTCGGCGTTCCGGCCTCCCGCCCGCGACGCTGGCGTGAGCGACAGGATGAGCCGCCAACGTCGCCGTGACACTGGCCCGGAGCTCGCGCTGCGGTCGGTGCTGCACCGTCGCGGTGTGCGATTCAGGGTGCACCGTCGGGTCGTTCCGGGGTTGCGCCGGGAAGCCGATCTTGTGTTCCCCGGTGCCCGAGTCGCCGTGTTCGTCGACGGCTGTTTCTGGCACGGCTGCCCCGAACACGCCACCTGGCCCAAGACCAACCCCGAGTGGTGGCATTCCAAGCTGGCCCTCAACCGGCAACGTGACGCCGAGACCGACCGCAGGTTGGCCGAAGCGGGGTGGCTGGCTGTCCGGGTGTGGGAGCACGAAGCGGCCGAGGACGCGGCCAACCGGATCACCGCTGAGGGTGACCGCCCGCCGCGCACCTCGGGCACGCAGAAGCTCGTAACGTAGAGCGCACGCTGCGCGATCTTCGTCACACAGCAGGGCACTGTCCGTGGCACACCCGAGCTGGGCCGAACGGGTGAATATAAATAAAGTAACGAGCGAGCTCGACACAGCGATGGTCTACCTGTAACTTAAGAGCACGCCCGCGTGACGGGCAGTCGACGGAAGGACATCGTTGTGCCCTCGCTTGCCGCCAGTACCGGCCTGGCCCTGCCCGCCTTGCGCGGCCGCCAGGGTGACCGGCTCATGTATCTGGTCCTGCCAACCAACAACATCCTGAACACGTTCTTCACCACCGAGATGGAGCCGGTCGACGACCGTGCGCAGCGCCCGTTGGATCCCAAGCACGCGGAGAAGATCGGCGACTACATTGTCGCCAACCCGACCGAGTACGCACTCGGTGCGATCACCTATGCGGTCGACCAGCCAGGGGAGTTCGAGTCGATCGAGGAGGGGGCGGACATCGGCGTCCTGCGTATGCCGCTGACCGCCCGCCTGCGCTCGGTGGACGGCCAGCACCGCCGGCGGGGGATCAAGGACGCGATCGACATCGTAGCGGCCGTCGGTGAGCAGCATACCGCGTTGTTGATCTACGTGGAGCCGTCGCTGGACAAGCGCAAGCAGATGTTCAGCGACATGAACAACACCGCGAGGGTGGTGTCTAAGGCGATCAACGTCGCCTACGACAGCCGCGATCCGTTCGCCCGGGCGGTCAACGACATTGTGGCGTCGCACCCGCTGCTGGTCGGCCGCGTCGACTCCGAGGCCTCACGGGTCCGCCCAGGCAGCGACGCCTTCTACACGTTGGGCGCGGTCTACGACGCGGTGAAGCGGTTGTTCGTCGGGCAATCCGGTCGGGTCCGGCAGCCCAACCAGTACAACGAGGCCGAGATCCGTGAGCGGGCAAAGCGATTCTTCGATCTGCTTCGCGATGCCCGACCGGAGTTCGGCAAGGCCACCACCCACGAGAAGCTCGACGAGCTGCGAGGGCGCAATATCACTTTTTCCTCCACCACGCTACGGGTTATCGCCGGCGCCGTGCATGAACTCGTATGGAAAGACTCCGCCACCGAAGCAAGCACCGCGCTCAAGGAGCTTGTCGAGCCCCTTGCTGCCGTCGACTTCGGCCCTGGGGCGCCAATCTGGCGCGACTGCGGGTTCGTCACCCCCGGCAAGACCACGCCGAACGCCCGAGCCCAGGAAATCCGCGAAGCGACCCAAGCCCTCGCGGCCCACCTGCGCGACAACTGATCACCGATCTACAGACACGCACGGAGAAAAGGGGAGCAGTCCATGTCCAACGCTGACCAGCTGGTGCGAGCCGCGCTCGCCGCAACCACGCTCGACGACGCGATACGCCTGCAGAACCAGCTGGCAGCGGCAATCGGCGCGGAATATATGCGTCCACTCGCGGACCGCTGGAACAACCACGGCCTCATGGGTCAGGCCGGCACGTTCGACCACAAGCTGGTCGAACAGGTCACCAACATGCAGGACGCCGTGCTCGAACGGCTCGCACTCGTGAAATTCGGCGCCGAGCCGATCCCCTACCGGACTCCGCGCGAAGCGGCCGCTGACCTCCTCCGGGAGTACTCCGCGAAAGAACAGCGTGACCTGGCCTCTGTGAGGTTCGTCAAGTCGGACGGCGACCCGCTCAGGTCCAAGCGACTCACCGCAATCTTCCGCGACCGCGGCTGCGGAATGCGCGCCGAGCAGCTCCCCCGAACGATCTTCCACCTCGGCGGCACGCTCAAGGAGGACCGGCTCTGGCAGCAAGGAGCCTTCGGCCTCGGCGGTGCCCTAACCTACCGCAACACGCGAGCCGTGGTACTCGTCAGCCGCCGCGATCCGGCGCTCCTGAGACCGGGACAACCGGACACGATCACGGTAGCGGTCGTCCTGTGGCTGAGTAACGTCAAGGGCGCTGGGGCCTACTACCTGACCACCACACCCTGGAATGACGCCGGTGACGTCGCAGACCCCTGGTCGTGCTCGGCCAACGAAGTACCGGAATTCGAAGCTGGCACACACCTGGCGCTGATCTCCTACGGTGTCGAGGGAGTGCACCGGAAGTATCTTGGCGACGAGAGAAGTTTCGACACGATCGCGAACACCCGGCTGTTCAAGCCGGTCATGCCGATTCGGTTCCGGAACGAAATCATCGACAAGGTCACTACCCTGTTCGGCCTGCACAAGAAGCTTGTGGAAGACCGCGACCAGCCGATCCCGAACGAAGGCCTATCGGTTCCGTTCAGCTACGAGGGCACGACCTACGAGCTCCCGATCAGCTACTACCTGTTCAGCAAGCCCGGAGATCCTGGAAATCGGCGCAACTTCGTCGCCCACGACCACGTGGTTGCCTTCACCAGTAACGGCCAGATCCAGCACCACTGGACACGGCCCGACTTCCGGGCCCGCACCAGGCTGAACAAGCTGGCCGACCGCATCCTGGTTGTGGTCGAGACCGACGCACTACCGATCGAGCTTCGTACCTCTTTCTTCACGCCCGACCGCACCAGCCTGGTCCGTACCGACGTCGCGGTCCGTCTCGAGGAGACCATCGCTGCTGCGTTGAACGATTGGGACTCCCTCCAGGAGGAGAACAGCAAACTCATCAGGGACGCCTTGCGCGGAGGCAACGAGCAAACACTGGACGCCGCGCTCAAGATCAGCCGCCTGCTCGACTTCAAGGGCTTCCAGCTCGGAAAAGGCGACGGGAGCAGCGGCGGCGCGGGGGGCGCCGGCAGCGGAGGCGGAGGCGGCCGTCCCAAGGAGATCGACACCAAGCTCGATCCCACCTATATCGACGGGCCGGTCTACCGAGCGGTCCAGATCGGCAAGACCTCGTTCATGACGATCTACATCGACGCCGTGGACGAGTTCTGGGAACGAGGACGGGGACAACTTCGCGTCGAGTGTGACCATGCTGACATCGGACTAGACGAGATCACCTACAGCATGGGCCGGAAGGGTCGGGTCAAGCTGAGCGTCGCGGTACCCGAGACTGCCCAACCCGGCACCGAGGAGCTACGAGTAACGCTTGAGGGCTGGCACCGAGCTGCCGGAGGACTCGGGCCTACCCTGACCCACACCTGTAAACTGGAATTTGCAACCGAGGTCCCAGGCAGAGGTACCGGCTCGGGAAAGCCCGGCGGAGGCGACAAGGGCGACAAAGGTGCCGGGGGAGGCAACCACGTGGCACTTCTCTGGACGAACCCAGACAAGCAGGACTGGCGCCGCACAACCGTCGGTGAGGTGCAGGACCTGCCCGCAACCGACGTGGCCGCCATCTCAGCTGCCTACGCCGAGCTCGCGAAGCTTGGCGACCAACTCATACCAGTAATCCTGCTCAACGAAGAGTACCCCCCATGGAAGACCTACCTCTCCAGCCGATCCAGGAGTCTCGTCGACCTCAGCCGACCCAAAGAGACGTACGCCGTCGGAGTGGGCGTCGAACTCGTGATCATCCAGAAGGAACTCGAACGTCGCCAGAGCGAGGGTCTGCGAGCCATCGACGAGGACTTCGTCCGGCTCGCACAGTCTGCGGCCGCCCGCGCCGTACTCGCAGTAATGCCTGCGGCGGATGAAATCGCCAAGCAGGCTGGTCTCGACGACGACTAACGGTAGACGTTCAGGCCAGCGGACGTCGGAACCGGCTGGTCGGGATCCTGCACGGCCGCCTACGCACCCGCACCCTCTACGACGAAGCCCTTGCCGGGGTCAACACCGCTCGATCCGCGGTCAGCACCACCCACCCCGTCGCAGCGTGATCACTCGGGCCTTTGGCGTGGTGAGGCGGTCAGGTTGGCGGGCGGAGCTACGCGGAGGCAGTTGCGAAGATCAAAGCGCCAGTTGATCTCGTTGTGGCGTCCTTCGTGGCCTCCAATGGAGTCCTACGGTGTCGCGATCTGAGCACGTTGAACCGCTGGACGTGCACGGATGAACCGAGCGAGCATGGTGACCCTGACGAGTGAGGTTCTCGTAATGCGGAGATCTGGGGTCCACTCCCCAAGGCGGCTCTGTTTCTACTGGTCAGAGTCATGGTCCAGTGTCCTCGTCGAACTACGGATTTGGGCTCGTGGCCTGGGTTGGACGTGGCCTCACCACCGTGTGGATCTCCGAGGTGGGTTGGAAGACGTGGCCCGCTGGAGCGACCTCGACTCTCGCGCCACGACATGGCGACGCCGCGAGTCTCAGTGGTGGTCATGAGCGGTGGTGTGCGATCGTCATGGACGTGGGTGGGGTGGGAGAGCCGAACGAGGTGCAGGAGCAGCACCTCGCCGTCACGCGCGACGCGGCGGCCCGCATCGCCGGTCTCACCCAGCGCCAGGTGGACTACTGGGCAAGCACAGGTCTGGTTGAGCCGACTGTGGACACACGGGT
>JBBSQN010000061.1:0-30442 GCA_038257875.1 Mycobacteriales bacterium | reverse complement strand
GTGCAGCGACCAGGCGAGGCCGGCCGTCACGAGGGAGGCGGCCGAGGCCAGCGCCACCAGCGTGCGCGCGGCCGCGCGCACGCTGGTGGCGCTGGCCTCGGCCGCCTCCCTCGTGACGGCCGGCCTCGCCTGGTCGCTGCACCAACAGCTCGACACCGGGAGGGTCACCAGCGACGCCGTCACCGGCGGGGGGGCCGCCGGCGAGGCGTTCACCGCACTGCTGGTGGGCCTCGACGCCCGCACCGACGCAGCGGGCAACCCGCTGCCGCGCGCGCTGCTCGACGCGCTGCACGCCGGCCCGGACCAGGGTCAGCTGCACACCGACACGATCATCCTGCTGCACGTGCCGAAGGAGTCCGGCGCACCCGCGGTGGCGATCTCCATCCCGCGGGACTCGTTCGTCCCGATTGCGGGCGGACGGGGCACCCACAAGATCAATTCAGCGTATCGGCGGGGACTGGAGGACGCCGAAGAGACCCTCGCCACGCTGGGCGTCACCGGCGCCGAGCTGGACCGCCGTGGTCGCGAGGCGGGCCGTAGCGTGCTCGTCGCCACCGTCGAAGCCCTGACGGGCGTCCGCATCGACCACTTCGCCGAGATCAACCTCGCCGGTTTCGTGGAGCTGACCGAGGCGCTCGGCGGCGTGCCGGTGTGCCTGCGCTCGGCCGTGCGGGACTCCTACTCCGGGGTGGATCTGCCCGCCGGGCGGCAGCTGGTCAGCGGCGCGGGCGCACTCGCGTTCGTCCGGCAGCGGCACGGTCTCGAGGACGGTGATCTCGACCGCATCGCGCGCCAGCAGGCGTTCGTCGCCGGGCTGACCCAGCAGCTGCTGGACACGGAGACGCTCACCGACCCCGTCCAGCTGGATCGCCTCGTCGGCGTCGCGACTCGGCACGTCGTGCTCGACCGTGGCTGGAACCTCGATCAGCTGCTCACGCAGGTGCGCCGGCTCGCCGACGACGACCTCAGCTTCCGCACCATCCCCACCGGGCGGCTGGACCTACACACCCCGGTCGACGGAATCGCGGTGCAGATCAACCCAGCGACGGTGCGCGGCTTCGTCCGGTCCCTCGTGTCCGGGTCGGCAACCACCCCGCCCCCGCGCCTGTGGCGGGCCGCAACAGCAGGCACCAGCCCGTCGACCACAGCCCCCCCACCACCGCGCGTGAGCACCGCAGCCGGCATCCCCTGCGTCAAATGAGGTCGTGCGCGGAAATCGCTGCGGGAACAGCGTTATCCGCGCACGGGCTGTGGAGTCTTGTGTAGCGGCCGTTGCGGGTGAGGAGGTCGTCGTGGGTGCCGCGCTCGACGATCCGGCCGTGCTCGACGACCGCGATCTGGTCGGCCGCCCGGATCGTGGACAGCCGGTGGGCGATGACGATCGCCGTGCGCCCGGCGAGCGCCTCGGCCAGCGCGGCCTGCACCGCGGCCTCGGACTCGGAGTCCAGGTGGGCGGTGGCCTCGTCGAGGATCACCACCCGTGGCTTGGCGAGCAGCAGCCGCGCGATCGTCAGCCGCTGGCGCTCCCCGCCGGACAGCCGGTACCCGCGCTCCCCCACCACGGTGTCGAGGCCGTCGGGCAGCGTGTCGAGCAGGTCGCCGAGCCGGGCCCGCCGCAGGGCGTCGACGAGCTCGGCATCGGTGGCCGCCGGGGCGGCGTAGTGCAGGTTGGCGCGGATCGTGTCGTGGAACAGGTGCCCGTCCTGGGTGACGACGCCGACCGCCCCGCGGATCGCGGCGAAGCTCAGGTCGCGCACGTCGATCCCGGCGAGCTCGACCGCACCACCCTCGACGTCGTAGAGCCGCGGGATCAACGCGGCGATCGTCGACTTCCCGGCCCCGGACGAGCCGACGAGGGCGAGCAGCTGCCCCTCGCCGACCGCGAGGTCGACACCGTGCAGCACCTCCCCCTCGCGCCGGTCGTCGAGCACGGCCACGTCCTCCAGCGACGCGAGCGACACCTGCTCGGCGCTGGGGTAGCCGAACCGCACGTCGCGGAGCACGACGCTGATCGGGCCGGCGGGCAGCGACCGGGCGCCGGGCCGCTCGGTGATCATCGGGGTCAGGTCGAGCACCTCGAAGACGCGCTCGAACGACACCAGCGCCGTCATCACGTCGACGCGGGCGTTGGCCAGCGCCGTCATCGGGGTGTAGAGGCGGGTGAGCAGCAGGGCGAGGGTGACGACGGTGCCGGGCTCGATCTGCCCGGTCACCGCGAGGTAGCCGCCGAGACCGTAGACCAGTGCCTGCGCCAGCGCCGAGACCAGCGACAGCGCCGTGACGAAGACACGCGAGATCATCGCGGTGCGCACGCCGATGTCGCGCGCTCGCTCGGCGCGCTCGCCGAAGTCGCGGACCTCCTCCTCGGGGCGGCCGAAGAGCTTGACCAGGGTGGCCCCGGGTGCGGAGAACCGCTCGGTCATCTGCGTGCTCATGCCGGCATTGAGGTTCGCGGACTCGCGGCGCAGGCCGGCGAGGGTGCGCCCCATGCGACGCGCGGGCAGCACGAACACCGGCAGCAGCAGCAGCGCCAGCAGCGTCACCTGCCAGGCCAACGTGATCATGACCCCCAGCGCGAGAGCCAGCTGGATGACGTTGCTCAGTACCGTGGCCAGCGTCGACGTGATCGCCGACTGGGCCCCGATGACGTCGTTGTTGAGCCTGCTCACCAGCGCGCCGGTGCGGGTGCGGGTGAAGAACGCGATCGGCATCTGCTGCACGTGGGAGAAGACCGCGCGGCGCAGGTCGACGATCAGCCCCTCCCCGATCCGGGAGGAGAACCAGCGCGACACCAGGCCGACGACGGCCTCCAGGATCGCGAGCCCGGCGATGCCCGCGGCCAGCCCGACCACCGTGGCCGCCGCGGCGGACACCTCACCACCGCCGACGATCGTGTTCACGACGCTGCCCGCGAGGACCGGCGTCAGCACACCGACGGTCGCGGACACGACCGTGAACAGCAGGAACGCCAGCAGCCAGCGACGGTACGGGCGGGCGAAGGTCCAGATTCGCCGGATCGTGCCTTTCTTGACCGACGTCGGCGCGTCCACCCCGCGGGTGACGCCCCGCATCATCGTCCAGGCATTGTCCACCGCAGACCCCTCTCACTTACACCGTTACAGCACCATGTCGCCCAACGCGAGCCGCATCTCGAATAATCCGGAAGGTCGACCAGGACAGAGGCGCTCAGCCGGTACCGGCCGCGAGGGAGCGCAGCCGACGCAGCTGCGCGGCGCGCTCGGCGGCGAGCGCGGCGTCCGGGTCGAGACCGTCGGCGACACCGGCGAGCAGGCCGAGGGTCTCGGCGGCGGCTTTCGGCGGCGCGACGAGCAGCGTGTCGACGAGGGCGTCGACGGCGGCGTCCAGCTCCCCGGTGGGCACGGCGCGCAGCGCGAGTCCCGAGGCCACGGCCTCGTCGGCACCTATGCGGCGCCCGCTCAGGCAGATCTCGGCCGCACGCGGGTAGCCGACGGCCCGCACCAGCGAGTAGGTGCCACCCAGATCGGGGACGATGCCCAGGGTCGTCTCCGCCATGCAGAACTGCACGTCCTGTGCCACAATCCGCAGATCGCAGGCCAGCGCCAGCTGGAAGCCGCCGCCGATCGCGTGCCCCTGCACGGCCGCGACCGTCACCCGGGCGGGATGGCGCAGCCAGGAGAATCCGGCCTGGAACGCGGCGATAACGGCGTCGACGTCCCCGTCAGGCAGCTCGGCGAGCCGGCTGATCCCCGGCAGGCCGTCCACGTCGCGCGCAGCGAAGAACCGCGTGTCCAGGCCTGCGGAGAACGCCCGACCCGCACCCCGCACTACCACGATGCGAACGTCGTCGGGCAGCGTCTCCCCGATCGCGCGCAGCGCCTCCCAAGTGTGGGGGGTCTGCGCGTTGCGCACCTCGGGGCGCGCGAGCGTGATCGTCGCCCGCGGGCCGCGGACGTCGAGCGTGAGCCCGCCGCGCCGCAGGAGATCGGGGGTCAGCGGCGCTGTCGTCACCCAGACAGGTTACTCCGTGGTAAGTTACTTCTTCTTGCTCCGGGTGGCACCGCCGCGTCCCCGCAGCGTGACCCCGGTCTCGGTGAGCACCCGGTGCACGAAGCCGTAGGACCTACCCGTCTGCTCGGCAAGGGCGCGGATGCTGGCGCCCTTCTCGTACTTCTTCTTCAGGTCGGTGGCGAGCTTGTCACGCTGGGGGCCGGTAATACGGGCACCCTTTTTCAGATCGGTCATACTGACCTCCTCAGTCGTCGCGGCGGCGCCGCGAACCGGAGCCCGGTGGCTCCCTTGATGCGGCAATGATCGTCCACGGTGGGTACCCAGGGCCAGGAGATCCACTCGGTGATCGGTGAGCGGTTCGCCCAAATGGATCACGCGGACGGGTGGTCATCGGTGTTCGGCGGTCATGCCCCCGTCACTCCGACGCCACCCCCTGGTCGCCCCACATGTCGATCGAGAAGCGCCGGGACCCGCTGCACCCGGCGCAACTGCCCGATCGGGTGGCGCAGCCGACCGACGATCGCCCGATCAGGCCAACTGCACCAGCTCGAGGTAGTCCGCGGACCAGTGGTCCTCGGTACCGTCGGGCAGCACGATCACCTTATCCGGATTCACGGCCTCGACCGCGCCCGGGTCGTGCGTCACCAGCACGACGGCTCCGGTGAACCGGCGTAGCGCGTCGAGCACCTGCTCCCGGCTCGCCGGGTCGAGGTTGTTCGTCGGCTCGTCGAGCAGCAGCACGTTGGCCGCGCTCGACACCAGCCCGGCCAGCGCGAGGCGGGTCTTCTCCCCGCCCGAGAGCGTGCCAGCGGCCTGGTCGAGCTGCTCTCCGGAGAACATGAACGCGCCCAGCAGCGTGCGGAGCTGCTGTTCGGGGGTGTCCGGGGAGGCGTGCCGGACGTTGGACCAGACGCTGGCATCGAGGTCGAGGGTGTCGTGCTCCTGGGCGTAATAGCCCACCCGCAGCCCATGGCCGGGGTTCACCCGCCCCGCGTCGGCCTGCTCGGTGCCGGCGAGCAGCCGCAGCAGCGTGGTCTTGCCGGCGCCGTTGAGCCCGAGCACGACGACCTTGGTTCCCCGGTCCACGGCGAGGTCGACGCCGGTGAAGACCTCCAGAGACCCGAACGCCTTGGACAGCCCCTGCGCGGTCAGCGGGGTGCGCCCGCACGGGGCCGGGGCGGGGAAGCGGATGCGCGCCACCCGGTCCTGGCGACGGGTGGGCTCGAGCCCGTCGAGGAGCTGGTCGGCGCGCCGCGCCATGTTCTTGGCGGCGACGGCCTTGGTGGCCTTGGCGCCCATCTTCGCGGCCTGGGTGTGCAGGGCCGAGGCCTTCTTCTCGGCGTTGGCCCGCTCCCGGCGGCGGCGTTTCTCGTCGGTGGCGCGCGCTTCCTGATACCGGCGCCAGTCCATGTTGTAGGCGTCCACCTCGCTGCGGGTGGCGTCGAGGAACCACACCTTGTTGACGACGGCGGCGAGCAGCTCGGTGTCGTGGCTGATCACGACCAGACCGCCGTCGTGCGCGGCCAGGAACGAGCGCAGCCAGGTGACCGAGTCGGCGTCGAGGTGGTTGGTGGGCTCGTCGAGCAGCAGGGTGGTGGCGCTCGACGCGCCGGCACCGCCCCCGTCGGACGCGGCGAACAGGATGCGCGCCAGCTCCACGCGGCGGCGCTGCCCTCCGGAGAGGGTGGCCATCTGCTGGTGCAGCACCCGGTCGGGCAGGCCCAGGTGCGCGCAGATCCGGGCCGCGTCGGCATCGGCCGCGTAACCGCCGAGGGCGGCGAAGCGCTCCTCGATGCGACCGTACTCGCGGACCGCCTTCTCGTTCTGCGCGCCGTCGACGAGCTCGGCCATGGCCGTCTGGGCCTTCTCCATCGTGCGCAGCAGCTCGTCGAGCCCGCGAGCGGACAGCACCCGGTCCTTGGCGGTGACGCTCAGGTCACCCTCGCGCGGGTCCTGCGGCAGGTAGCCCACGGAGCTGTTCGCGGTGACCGCACCGGCGTAGGGCTCGCCCTCGCCGGCAAGCACGCGCATGGAGGTGGTCTTGCCGGCGCCGTTGCGCCCGACCAGGCCGATGCGGTCGCCGGGCTGGACGCGCAGCGCGGCCCCGGCCAGCAGGATCCGGGACCCGGCACGCAGTTCCAGGTCGGTGGCGGTGATCACGAGAGAACTCCCAGAGGGTCCGGTTCAGGGCAAGGGACGGGCTGCGACTGCCCGCCTAGCCGATCCGGATCATCACCCCAGCGTACCGGCCGGGGCGAGCGGATTAGGGACGTAGGGTCCGGTCATGACCGATCTCACCGGCCGGGCCGCCCTCGTCACCGGCGCGAGCCGCGGCATCGGCTTCGCGATCGCCGCCGAGCTGCTCTCCCGGGGAGCGTCGGTGACGATCACCGCGCGCAAGCCCGACGCGCTCGCTGCCGCGGCCGACCAGCTGGTCGTCGACGCGGCGGGCGGCGATGCGAGCCGGGTGCTGGCCGTGCCGGGCAACACGGGGTCGGCGCAGTCGCGCGCGGAGGCCGTCACGCGCACCGTCGAGACCTTCGGCAGCCTCGGGATCCTGGTCAACAACACCGGCATCAACCCGACCTACGGCTTCCTCATCGACGCCGACCTCGACGCCGTCCGCAAGATCTTCGACGTCAACGTGGTCGCCGCGCTGGGCTACGTCCAGCTGGCCTACCGGGCGTGGATGGGCGCACACGGGGGCGCGGTGGTGAACCTGGCGTCGGTGGCCGGACTGCGCTCCTCGGGCGTGATCGCGGCCTACGGCGCGTCGAAGGCCGCGCTGATCCGGCTCACCGAGGAGCTGGCCTGGCAGCTCGGCCCGACGATCCGGGTCAACGCGGTGGCCCCCGCCGTGGTCAAGACCACGTTCGCCACCGCGCTGCTCGCCGAGGGCGAGGAGAAGCTCAGCGCGGCGTACCCGATGAAACGCCTCGGCGACCCGCAGGACGTAGCCTCGCTGGTCGGGTTCCTGGTCTCGGACGCGGCGTCCTGGATCACCGGCGAGACCGTGCGCGTCGACGGCGGGATCCTGGCCACCGGCGCCCTGGGCTGACCGCGGCCAGCAGGAAAGGCACCCGGTCGCCGCGCCTGCTCCCACTCGGCTTCACTGGAATCTCTCCAGAATTTTCGTATCAGCTGCTGCGCCCGCGACTCTGTAGGGGGTGCATGTATCCGCTCGAACGAGGGCAGGAGGCCAGCTATGACAGACACTCAGGACCAGGCGGACGAACAACGCGTCTACGCACTCACCAACGCCGGAGAGGGCAACCGCGTCGCGGTCTTCACCCGCGCCCCGGACGGCACCTTGGCGCCGCTCGGGTCCCTCGAACCCTTTCCTGATCTGCCGCCTGATGCGGGGGCGTTCTTCTACCAGCCGTCCGCCACGTTCGCCACGGACGGGCTGGGTACCGGTGCACCGTTCAACTCACAAGGCGCGCTGGCCGCGAGCGACGACGGTCGATACCTGTTCGTCATCAACAGCGGCAGCAACGAGATCACGTCGTTCGCGGTGACCGGTACCGGGCTCCGGCTGGTGGGCACGGTCAGCTCGGGAGGCGTCGGGCCGCGGAGCCTGACCGTCCACGGCGATCTGCTCTACACGGTCAACGGGTTCGGGCTCGGCTCGATCCAGGGCTTCACGATCCGTCCCGACGGGGCCCTCACACCCCTGGCCGGATCGAATCGGGAGCTGGGATCAGCCACCTCCGAACCCGTGCAGGTGTCCTTCAATCCGGATGGCACCTTGCTGGTGGTCAGCGAGCTGTTCGCGAACCGGATCAGCGTCTTCCCGATCGACGCGAACGGCCAACCGACCGGTGTGACGGAGAACCCGTCAGCGGGTGAGTCGCCGTTCGGTTTTGCGTTCAACCAGCGCGGGCAGCTCATCGTGTCCGAGTCCTTCGGGTTCCGGAGGAACGCGAGTGCGGTGTCCTCCTACGCGGTGAGCCCCAGTGGGAAGCTGTCAGTGATCAGCGCGTCGGTGCCGACGTGCCAGACCGCGACCTGCTGGATCGTGAACACTCCGGACGGGCGTTACACCTACGCCTCGAACACGGGGAGCGGCTCGATCTCCGGATACCGCGTCGGCGCGGACGGTGTCCTCACCGCCCTGGACGCCGACGGGCGCACCGGCCTGACCGGCGCCGTCAGCTTACCGATCGACATGGTGATCAACGGTGCCGGAACGCACCTGTACGTACTGAACCAGGGCACCCAGACGATCGGGGCCTTCCGCATCGAAGACGACGGCGGCCTCACGCTCCTGCCCAGCGTGGGAAACCTTCCGGCTATCTCGTTGGGGCTTGCCATCAGCTGAAAACACTCCACGACCTGCAGACAGCACACTGTTCAGTCAGGACGCCGGCAAGGGGGCTCGTTCGGGGGAACGAGATCGGCGTCACACGCACGCGGGCCATGCGAGGTCGTGTCGCGGACTGAATCGAAATAAGGGGGGAACGATGCACGACACTCCGATCGTAGAGTCCTTTGTGGCCTGCGCGGACCGAGATCCCGGTGCGCCCGCGCTGGTCTGGTACGAACGCGAGATCAGCTACGGGGAGCTGTACCGGGCCGCGGTCGCGCAGCGCGACCGGATGACGCGGCTCGGCCTCGGGACCGACGAGCCCGTCGGCGTGCTGGCGGCGAAGTCGCCCGACGCGGTCGCGCTGGTGCTGGGCTGCCTGCTGGCGCGACGTCCCTTCCTGCTGCCCTCGGCGACGCTGCCGCACGAGACGCTGCGGACGCTGTTCGGCGCCGCGGGGTGCGCACGCGTGCTGACCCCTGACGACGATCTGGCGCTCGGCGAGCGGGCAGCGGCGCGCGTCGCCGTACCCCCCGACACCAGCTTCATGCTGACCACGTCCGGCTCGACCGGCACACCCAAGATCGTTCCAGTGCGCGCGATCGGGGTGGACCGGTTCGCAGCCTGGGCGTCAGTCCACTTCGGCATCGGCCCGGGCACCACGGTGCTCAACCACGCGCCGCTGAACTTCGACCTGTGCCTGCTCGACGTGTGGACGACGCTGGCCCGGGGCGGGCGCGTGGTGCTGTGCGATCCGGCGCAGGCGGCGAACGGCAAGCACCTGCTGGGGCTGCTAGCGCGACACGAGGTCCACCTCGTGCAGGCGGTGCCGATGTTCTACCGCCTGCTGGCCGAGGCGGCCGGTGCCCACCGGTTCGACCGCGTCGAGCACGTCGTGTTCACCGGAGACCTGCTGCCGCGCCGGGACCTGCAGGTTCTTCCGAAACTGTTCCCCGGCGCGCGCCTGCACAACGTCTACGGCTGCACCGAGACCAACGACAGCTTCACCCACGAGGTGGACCCGGCGCGGCTGCCCGCGGGACCGGTGCCCCTGGGCGACCCGCTGCCGGGCGTGCAGGTGCTGGTGATCGCGCAGGACGGTACGCCGCTGCGCGGTCGGGGAACCGGCGAGCTGTACGTCTCGACGCCCTTCCAGACCGGCGGCTACCTCGGCGAGTGGGCCGACGTCGGCCGGTTCGGCCCGCACCCGCACGGCACGCAGGGCGTGCAGTACTACCGCACCGGCGATCTCGTCGTGCGCGGCGAGGACGGTCAGCTCGTCCTGCGCGGTCGCGACGACTTCCAGGTCAAGGTGCGCGGCGTGCGGATTGATATGCAGGATATCGAGCGAATCCTGCTCGACCATCCCGCCGTCGCGGAAGCGGCGGTGGTCGCGGTGCCGGACGACACCGTCGGCCATGCCTTGACGGCCGCAGTTCGCCGCGTTCGAGGCAGCGGCCTGAACTCCCTGGTAGTGCGTGGGCACTGCGCTCGCTGGCTGGCTCCCGCGGCAGTCCCGACGACCGTGCGCATCACCGACGACCCGCTGCCGCGCACGTCGACCGGCAAGGTCGATCGGAACCTCATCACCGAGCAGTCCCAACCGAGCAGATAGGAACCGTCGTGCAGCACGAACGAGTCATCACCGAGTTCATCATCCATGAGTTCCTGCCCGACGTCGGCGCCGACGATCTCGACGCGGACTACGACCTCCTCACCGGTGGCGTCATCGACAGCCTCGGCCTGCTGAAGGTCATCGCGTGGCTGGAGGACCGGTTCGGCATCTGCGCGGACGAGGTCGACCTCGATCCGGACAGCTTCCGATCGGTGCAAGCGATCAACGCGTTCGTCGAGCGGTCGCTGTCGCGGCCCGCGGGGGTGTCCTAGCCGTGGACGACATCCTCGCCGCCCTGGTCGGCCGCCGGCGCCGGCCGGTGCCACTGGACGCGTGGCGGTCCTTCTGGAACCGGGTGGACCGCAGGTCGGTCGCACCGGGTGCGGCGGCCGCGGTCCTGGCGTCGCTCTCGACCAGCATTCCCGGTCCGGACACGGTGGGTGCCCTGCTGGCGTCGCTGGACGAACGGCGCCCCCCGATCGAGACCAGCTTCCCGGACGCGGTCAACATCGTCGGCACCGGAGGCGGCCCCGCCACCTTCAACATCTCCACGGCCGCGGCCTTCGTCGCCGCGGCGATGGGGGTGCCGGTGGTGAAGACCGGTGCACGCGCCTACACCAGTCGCTACGGCTCGTTCGACCTGCTCGACCGGCTCGGCGTGCGCCGCACCACGTCCTACGAGCACACCGAAGAGGTTCTCCAGCGGTGCGGCATCGCGTTCGCCGGCCAGTTCGTGTACCCGAGGGAGATCGCCCAGCTCGCGCGGGCGGTCCACCCGCTGGACATGAGGGCGGTGGCCGGCATCGTCAACCTGCTCGGGCCGTTCCTGGCCGCGATGCCGGTCGGCACGCTGATCACCGGGGTGTCCGACCACGACGTGCTCCCGCTGCTGCACCAGCTCGCCTCGGCCCGGTCCGCGCAACGGACCTGGCTGTGCACCAACGACGCCGGGGCGGACGAACTGCTCAGCCACGTCGACAACGTGGTCTACCGCAACGACGACACCGCCGGGCTGTGGCTGTCCCGGCTGGAGCTCGGGCACGCGCCCGGTGAGATGGCGGACCTGCGCCCGGTGCAGGCCGACGACCGCCTCGTCCCGCACTTCCTTGACGTCCTGTCCGGCCGGGCCGGTGTCGTGGCCTCGGAGACCGTGTGCCTTAACGCGGCGGCGCTCGCGGTCGCGGCCGGGGTGAAGCCGGACTGGCGGGCGGCGCTCACCGCCGCCCGCGACGCCCTGGCCTGCGGCGCCGCGGTGGACGTGGTGGGGCGGCTGCGCGCGCAGCGCCAACGCGTCGGGGCGGGCAGCCATGGCTGAGTTCTTCGCGGGGGTGCGACCGGGACGAGCGGGGCTCGCCCTGTTCCTCAACGCCGGTGACCCGCCGCTGGACGCGCTGACCGACGTGGTGCGGGCGCTGGACGAGTGTGGTGTGGACTGCCTGGAGCTGGCCGTGCCGTTCCCGGACTCGGTCACCGACGGGCCGGTGATCCGCCGGTCGGCCGATCGCGCGCTGGCCAACGGCACGGGCCTGGACGACGTGCTCGCCTTCACCACGGCCCTGCGTCCCGAACTGCGCCACCTCCGCATCGCCCTGCTGGCCGACTGGAGCTACACGGTGCGCCCGCTGCGCCACGAGGACTTCGTGCGTCGCGTCGCCGAGTCCGGAGTGGACGGCCTGCTGGTGCACGGTCTGCCGCCGCGGCTGCGCGACGAGCACCTGCGGACCGCAGCGGCTGCGGCGCTGCCGATCGTGACCACCTGCTATGCGACCTCGGATCGCGTGGTGCGCGCGAGCGCGGCCGAGCACGTCTCGGCCTACCTGTACATGGTGGCTGCCCGCGGCCGCAGCGGCAGCCGTCCCGTGGACGGCTACACCGGTCTCTCGCCGGTGCTGGCCGAGCTGCGGCTCACCACGACCGCACCGATCGCGGTCGGGTTCGGCGTCCGATCGGCGCGCGACGTCACCGCGCTCACCGCTGCCGGCGCGGACGCGGCCGTCGTCGGCAGCGCTGCCGTGGAAGTGGTGGAGGCCACACTTGATACCCGGGGGGATATCGCCGGGGAACTGACCGAGTTCGTGCAAGGACTGCACGGAACTGAAGAGAAGAGCCTGGAGGGCTTGTCATGATTATTCGCCATCTGGACGAGGTGACCACGGTCGAGTGGGGGAACGGACTCAGCCGGAGGTTCCTGGTCGAGGCCGACGGCATGGGCTACACGGTTACCGACACCACGGTCTTGGCCGATACGAAGTCGCGCATAGAGTACCGGCGCCACCTGGAGGCCTGCTACTGCATCGACGGCAGCGGCGAGGTGGTCGACCAGAACGGCCAATCGTACCGGATCGAACCGGGCACGCTGTACGCCCTCGACCAACACGACGCGCATTTCCTCATCGCCGACCCGGAGCAGGACATGCGCCTGGTGTGCATGTTCACCCCGGCGCTGGTCGGCGACGAGCGGCACAACCTGGACGCGGCGGAGTACTCCCACTACTGAGAGACGGAGCCCAACAGTGATCACCTGGAGTCAGGAACAGGACGCCCTGCGCGCCGGTCTCGACCCGTTGCTCGACGTCCTCAGCGCGGACCATCTCGAGCGCGACGCCCGCGGCGAGTTCCCCGCGGACAACTGGAAGTTGCTGGCCGCGTCGGGCGTCCTGGGCCTGCCCATCGAGGAGCGCTGGGGCGGGCTCGGCCAGGACGTGCTGACGACGGTCTACGTGCTGGAAGGACTGGGCCGGGGTTGTCGGGACGGAGGGCTGAGCTTCTCCGTCTCGACACACCTGGTGAGCGTGGGCATCGCCGTGCAGCGGTTCGGCTCCGACGAGCTGCGGCAGCGCTACCTGCCGGCGGTGTGCTCGGGCGAGCGCATCGGCGCGCACGCGATCAGCGAGCCGGACAGCGGCTCGGATGCGCTGGCGATGCGGACCAGGGCGCAGCGGGACGGCGAGCACTTCGTGCTCAACGGCAGCAAGACCTTCGTGAGCAACGGCCCGGTCGCCGACCTGGTCACCGTCTACGCCAAGACCCACCCGGACGGCGGACCGCTGGGGATCACGGCGTTCCTGGTTGAGCGGGGAACACCGGGATTCACGTGCGGATCGCCCATCGCGAAGATGGGACTGCGCACCTCGCCGCTGTGCGAATTGTTCTTCGACGACTGCCGGGTGCCGGCTGCGAACGTCGTCGGGCGCGTCGGTGGGGGATTCCTCGCGCTCACCCACGTGATGCGCTGGGAGATACTGTGCTCCTTCGCCATCACCGTCGGCGAGATGCGCCACCGGCTCGACCGCTGCCTCGATTACGCGAAGACGCGCAAGCAGTTCGGCACGCCGATCGGCTCGTTCCAGTCCGTGGCCAACAAGATCGTGAACATGGAGATCGGCCTGCGCACCGCGCGCAAGTGGCTCTACGACACCGCGGAGCGACTCGCCGCAGGCGAGGACGTGGCCGCCGACATCGCGATGACGAAGCTGATGATCAGCGAGGCCAACGTCGCCTCGGCACTCGACGCGGTGCAGATTTTCGGCGGCAACGGCTACACCACCGAGTACGGCCTGGAAAAGGACCTCCGGAACGCGGTCGGCGGCACCATCTACTCCGGCACCTCGGAGATCCAGCGCAATCGCCTCGCATCGATGTTGGGGCTGTGAGCACGATGCGCGCAGCTATCCGGAAAGAGGGAGGGCTCATGTCAGCACCGGCCGCCACACTCGTCGAGACCGAGTTCCTGGACCACGATTCACCCGAGGTCCAGGAGCTCGTGCGGCGCGCCCCGGAGGAAGCCACCGCGACCCGGACCGAGCGGGCGGTCTGGCTGTACTACGCGGTGCGCGACAGCATCCGCTACGAGGTCTACGGCGCCGACCTGTCCCGCGAGGGGTTGCGCGCCAGTGCGGTGCTCCGCACCAAGAGCGGTATGTGCCTGCACAAGTCGGTGCTCTACGCCGCCGCGCTGCGCAGCATCGGCGTGCCCAGCAGGCTGGTGCTGACCGACGTGCGCAACCACCTCGCCTCCGAGCGGCTCGTCACGCTCCTCGGGGGCGACGTGTTCCACCAGCACTGCCTCACCTCGGCCTTCCTCGACGGCCGGTGGGTTCGGGCCACACCGGTGTTCAACCGGACCCTGTGTCGGCTGTACGGCATCGACGAGCTCGGTTTCGACGGCACCGCGGACAGCCTGCACCATCCCTACGACCGCGCGGGGCGGCGGTCCATGGAGTTCCTGCGCGAGCACGGCGAGTTCGACGACCTGCCCTACGACTTCGTCCTCGGCTCGTTGCGTCGGGCGCACCCGGGCCTGTTCGCGTCGTCCACGACGTTCACGTCGGGGTCGCTCGCGGTGGAGGTGTGAACCGATGCTGATCAAGTTCTGCGGGGCGAGGACGCCCGCGGAGGTGGACGTCCTCGCCGCCGCGGGGGCCGACCTGGTCGGGCTGTGGCACGGCGTGCCGGGTGGCAGGGCGGACCTGTCGCTCCCCCGGCTCTGCGCGCTCGCCGAGGCCGCACATGCCCGACCGCCGCTGGCACCGGTGCTGGTCACGCTGCGCGACAAGGTCGCCGCCGTGCGCGCGGCGGTCGGCTGCGCCGCCGTGTCGTGGGTGCAGCTGCACGGCTACCAGCCGCCGTCGTTCGTCCGGGCGCTCAAGGAGTCCACGGACGCCACGGTGATCAAAGTGCTGCACGTGCGCGCAGGCGACTGCCCGGAGCGGGCGCTCATCCCCGCCTACGAGCGTGCGGGCACCGACCTGTTCCTGTTCGACTCGACCACCGCGGACGGCCGCGTCGGCAGCACCGGGCGACGGCTCGAGGAGACGACGCTGCTGGACCTCGTCGAGCGGATGTCGCGTCCCTTCCTGCTCGCCGGTGGCATCACCGCGGACAACCGCCACGAGTTCGGCGAGCTCACCGAACACCCGGGCTTCCGCGGCGTGGACGTGGACTCGGCCGCACGCGACGAGGGTGGCGGTTTCAGCCCGCAGCGGGTCGAGGCGATCTCACGAACGTGGCGGGTCGCTCGCGAAAGAGGTGCGGCATGAGCGACGCGTTCCTCGACGCGCTGACCCGCGCGGCGTGTCCGGTCGTCATGGAGATCAAGCGCACCGACGGCGACGGCACCGACCTGCTCGGCGGACGCCGCGTGCGCGAGATCGTCGCCGAGTACGAGCGCGCCGGCGCGCCGTGCCTGTCGGTGGTGACCGGAAAGTGGTTCGGCGGCGACCCCGACCTGCTCAGCGAGGTCTCGTCGCTGACCGATCTCCCGCTGCTGCGCAAGGACTTCATCACCCGGCGCGCGCAGCTGGAGCAGAGCCGGGAGCTGGGCGCCGCCGCCGTCCTGCTGACCGCTCGACTGCTGCCCCGACCGGTTCTGTGCCGGCTGGTAGCGGAGAGCAGGCGGCTTGGCCTCACCCCCTTCGTCGAGGTGAGCACCGCGGCCGAGGCGGCCGTCGCGCACGGGCCGGAGGCCGTCGTGGCGGTCGCCAACAAGGACATCAGCGTCCGCGAGCGCGACCGCGGCGATCTCGATCGCAGCCTCGAGCTGCTCCCGGTGGTGCGCGGCGCCGGCACCCGGTGCCCGGTCAGCGCCAGCGGGATCCACCGGCCCGCCAGCGCGGCGGCGCTGCTGCACGCCGGCTTCGCCGGGCTGCTCGTCGGCACCGCGCTGCTGCGCGCCGACGACATCGGTGCGTGGGTAGCCGAGCTCGACCAGCTGCGTGCCGCAGCGGTGGCGTCGTGACCCCCGCGCTGTCGGTCCGCCACGCCCTCGACGACCTGAGCACCCGCACCCCCGAGCGCGTGCACCGGCACTCGACCCCGACCACCACCGACGCCGTGGCCGCCGACTTCGCTGTCCGCTTCGGCGGCGTCCCGGCGACGTCGCACTCCCGCTCCGAGGACGTCGCGCTCTACTCCGGCGTCGACGACAGCGCGCACCCGGTCCTGCTCGGGCTCTACGGCGACGAGCGCCGGGTCCGCGACTGGCTGCCCGGGCTGCCGGAACGGGCCAACCCGGTGACCGCACGGCAGCTGCTCGGCGCCGCTCGCGCACCGATCCTGGTCACCGACCCACCGTGCGCGCAGACCGACGCCACGGCCGGGGGGCTCGGCGCGTTGCCGGTGCTGTGCACCACCCCCCGCGACGCCGGGCCCTTCCTGACCGCGGGCCTGCTGTGCGCGCACGTCCCTGAGCCGGACGGGCCGCACGAGATCGCCGCGTCGGTGCACCGGATGCTGGTTCTCGACGACCGCAGGCTCACCCTGTGGATGGTGCCCGGTCGCCAGCTGCGCGCGGTGTACGAGGCCACGGTCTCGCGGAGCGAGCGGTTACCCATCACGATCAACATCGGCGCGCCGCCCGCCGCGATGATCGCCTCGGCGCTCAGCTCCCGGTTCCTGCCCCCAGGCACGGCCAAGCTCGCCATGGCCGGCGCCCTGGCCGGTGCACCGCTCACCCTCGCCCGCGCCACGAGCCAGCCGGCGGCGGCGCTGGCCGAGAGCGAGATCGTCGTCGAGGGGTACCTGGACGGCACGACCGCCGACGAGTGCCGCAGCGGTGCGCCGACCGTGTCCCTGCCCGAGTTCCTCGGCTACGACGGTTCCGCGCGCACGGCGCTTCCGGTGATCACTGTCACCGCGATCACGACCCGGAAGTCGGCGCTCTACCAGGCGGTGATCGGGCCGGGGCGCGAGCAGTCGGTGATCCTCGGGATGGCGGGCGCGCTGTCGGTCGCGCTGTCCGAACCCGACCGGCTGCTGGTGCGCGACCTGCATCTGTCTCCCGCAGGCGGCGGGATGCTGCTGCTCACGATCAGCGTCGACAAGCGGGGCCCGGACTGCGATCGACGCCTGGGTCCGATCGCGCGCCGGGTGTTCGCCGCACACCCGTTCGTGAAGCTGATCGTGTTCACCGACGAGGACGTGGACATCGGCTCGCCCGAGGACGTGCTCTGGGCGGTGACGACGCGGGCGAACCTCGGCACCGACACGACGACCGAGGAGGGGTTCACCCCGCTCGGCGTCGATCCCTCCCAAAGCGCGGCCTGGGCGGCCGAGCGCGGACCCGGCGCGACCGGGCGCAGCTGGATCGACGCCACCGTCCCGTTCCAGCTGCGCCCTGCGGTGCAGCGCAGCTTCCCGTCGCTGCCGGGGGGTGCTCGATGAGGCTCGTCGTGGGCATCACCGGCGCGACCGGCACGGTGATCGGGGTGCGGGTGCTGCGCGGGCTGCGCGATCTCGGCGTGGAGACCCACCTGGTGCTCAGCCGCTGGGGGCGCGCGACGCTGCAGATGGAGACCGATGTCTCGGTGGCGGAGCTGTACGCGCTCGCCGACCACGTGCACGGCCACGGCGACCAGTCGGCACCCATATCGAGCGGCTCGTTCCGCACCGACGGCATGATCGTCGTGCCGTGCAGCATGAAGACGCTCGCCGCGATCCGCCTGGGCTACGGCGAGGGGCTGATCCCGCGCGCCGCTGACGTCACCCTCAAGGAGCGGCGCACGCTCGTGCTGGTGACCCGGGAGCTGCCGCTCTCGGAGATCCACCTCGACCACATGCTCGCCCTGGCCCGGATGGGCGTGGTGATCGCGCCACCGACACCGGCGTTCTACCAGCGGCCCCACACCGTCGAGGACCTGGTCACGCACATCGCCGCCCGGATTCTCGACCAGTTCGGACTCGAGCTGCCGGGGGCGGTCCGCTGGGACGGCCCGGCGAACGTCACCGGCGCGCCGACGCGCAACGGAAGCACGTCGTTGTCCTGAGCTGGAATCATGATCGTCAGTTCGGCGCGAAAACCGTCGGATCTGCATGGTTTTCGCGCCGAGCTGACGATCATGCCGTCCTACGCTGCTGATGCCTCGATGTCACGCCGCCGGCGAACCGACCGGATCCGGTAAGCGCGAAGAAGACGCCCACTGCGGCGAGGAAGAGCAGCTCTTCCCCATGGAAGCCGTACCCTTCGATAGTGGTACCGCCCAGCCCGGGCACCGCCAGCAGGAGAACAGTCGCCACGACGGCCAGCACGACGCCACCGGCACGAGCGAACACGCCGAGCAGCAGCAACACACCTACAGCCAGCATCGCCAACGTGGTAGCCCAAGCCATGACGGTCGGCAGCGGAAGCCCTAACGTCATCAGCTTGTTCGCGAGCTTCGTCATGGTCTCGGTGCCCGGATCCAGGGATCTGCCGATGATCTGGCTGATGCTGTGCAGGAGGAGCAGGGAACCGATGAAGAGTCGAAAGAAGACCCGGCCCACGGCTGCGACATGGAGGTCTCCGCGAGCAGCCTGGCTCAGCTCCGTGTCCGCCAACAGATAGCGCATGAACCGGGGCGACATGGTCGTCCTGCCGCGCACCAGGGGATGGAGAAGCGCGTCGAGCGAGTACCGGCCGGCGCCGGTGCACGCGAAGAAGATGCCGGCGGCACCGTACGACAGGGACTCGACGCCCCACAAGGTTCCAACCGGAATCAACGTGAGGGTCGAGTCGAACTGCAGCACGTAGTACGTGAAGAAGATGAGCAGGAACTTGATGGCGAGCAGGACGCCTACCGGGCGGGTGAACAGGCCCACGAGCAGCAGCACGCCCAGGCCGACGTGACCCAGCACGACCAACGAAGCAGCCACGGACGGCAACGGGACACCCAGCGCCCGCACGGCCTCCGTGAAGTCAGCGTCGCTGACGAGAATTTGCAGGCCCGCGTACAGCGTGAAGAACCCGACGAACAGGCGCAGTACCAGCAGACCGGCACCGTCCCGGCTGACGCCCAGGCGGCTCCGCTCGTGATCTACGATAACAGACATGTGCTGTCCCCCCCAATTGAATGGTCATCTGCTGAGCAGTATACGGTGGTGCCACCCCGAGTTGCTTACGAATCGACCAGCTCGTCGTCGGCGAAAACCTCGATCAGCGGATGCGAAAAGCTGACCTTCTCGGCGATGATCGCCATCTCGTCGAGCGGCTCCCGGTAGCGCCAGGCGACATCGTCGACCATTTCCGAGCCCACCTCGCCCGAGAGGTACGATGCGGTGCCCTTGTAGGGGCAGATCGTCTCGGTGGGACTGGAGTGAAGCAGGTCGGCACGCACCTGGTCGGGCGGGAGGTAGTAGCGGTTGGACAGCCCGGTCTCGGACAGCACCACCGCGGCACTGCTCCGAGCGATCAGTTGGCCA
Organism: Mycobacteriales bacterium; assembly: GCA_038257875.1. GTDB lineage: Bacteria > Actinomycetota > Actinomycetes > Mycobacteriales > Pseudonocardiaceae > Pseudonocardia. The sequence continues at coordinate 11,357 of JBBSQN010000061.1, read as the reverse complement.
CGCAGATAGACCTCGATCCTTCGGGCGGTGCGGCGCACGTCGACCCGGTGATAGGGGTCCCGCAGATGCCCGATGACCTCCTCGTCCTCGTCGAACCAGGAATCCACCGCGTCCCAGCGCAGCGCGACGTACCCCTGCATCCAGCCTGCCCCGGACGGCGGTGCCCGGTAGTCCCACACCGCGTTCTTCTCGATCCGATCGCCGAGCCGCAACGTGCGGTAGGTGGCGACTCCCTTGAACGGGCAGACCGTGGTGTGCTCACTGGGCTGGAAGCAGTCTCCACACAGGTCGGCCTCCGGCACGTACAGCTGGGGAAGCAGACCCGACTCGTGCAGCAGCATGCCGGCGGTCGTGTCGAGCACCGTCTCGCCCGCTACGACCGCCCGGACCCGCCGCGGGAAGGTGTTCGCGAACAGCAGGTTCTCCGGCCCGTCGATCCGGTAGTTGACCCGGTCGCCGCGACGTTCGGACAATGGTCCATCGGACAGGGTGAGACTCATCGACAGCTCCTCGATCCGAGTTCTGGTCGACTACTATCCGCGCAACCTGTCCAACGTGTCGAGAATCGCGCGGGGTTCCATCCGGGTGGTGTAGTCGACGGATGCATAGCGATCCCGGACCACCCCGTCGTGATCCACCACGAAGGTGGCCGGCACGACCAGGGTCGAGGTCCCATCGGAGTTCTCCGTGGCCAGATCGATCTGGAAGTAGTCCAGGCCGGTCTGAAAGTCCGCCGAGACAGGAAACCGCACCTTCCACGCCGTGGCGACCGTGCCGTCGAGGTCACTGAGCACATCGAAGGTCAGGTCGTGCTTGTCGGCCAGCGACAGCGAATGGTCAGGGGTCTGCTGGCTGATCGCGATCAGCGAGGCACCACGAGCCGTGATGTCGGGCAGCGCGTGCTGTAGGGCACGCAACTCCAGGTTGCAGAAGGGGCACCAAGCGCCTCGGTAGAAACTGACCACCACCGGGCCGTCGGCGCGGCGCTCACTGAGTGCGACCGTCCGTCCTGTCGCGTTGGCGAGGGTGAAATCCGGCGCCGGGGCGCCCACCGGCAAGCCGGGCGCCACCTCCGACCGGGCGAGCTCGGACAGCGCGCGGGCTCCGGCCTGCGCAACGTCGGCGGGGACGTCCACACCGTCCAACAGCCCTCGTAGCTCGTCGTTCAGGCACTCGGTCGAGTGGGATTGCTGCGTCATCGAAGTCACCCTTCGCTCGGTAACAGTCTGTACTAACTGGTACAAGAGTACTCTACGGTACAGCCGCCGTGCAGATGCAGACTCGTCACAGTTTTGTAAGGATCCATGGACATGACCGCAGCAGCCACTCCCCCGAGAAGACCAACCCTGACTGCCCGGGGACGTCGAACCCGGGACAGCATCGTGGAGACGGCGGCCTCGCTGATGCACAGCAACGGGGTGCGCGCGACCAGCCTGGACGACGTGCTGGCCCGCTGCGGCGCCGGGAAGAGCCAGCTCTACCATCTTTTCGCCTCCAAGGACGAGCTGATGCAGGCCGTCATCGCCTACCAGTGGCAGGCCACCCGCGCGGCTTTCGACCTCGACTCGCACGGGCCGGACACCTGGGACGACGTCCAGCGGTGGATCAACACCGTGATCGACCTCCAGGTGTCGGCGGATGCACCGGTTCGGTGCCCGCTGGGCAGCCTCGCCTACGAGCTGACCGGGGCCAACGAGGCGGTCCGCGCGCAGTTGGACCAGATCTTCGCCGAGTGGGCCGCCCATCTTGCCGACGGCCTGACCCGGATGAAGAGCCGCAACCTGTTGCAGGCCGCCGCGGATCCGCAGCGCCTGGCGCTGTCCACCCTGGCCAGCATCCAAGGCGGCATCATCCTCGCCCACACCCGCGGCGATCTGGAGCCGCTGCGAGCGGCGCTCGAGGGTGCCTTCGACCTGCTGCACGCCCACGCCACCCGCCCCGACCCGGGTGCAGCGACGCAAGGGTGAGCCGACTGGGCTCGGTCTGGAACGAGGCTGGCCGACGGGAACGTCGAGGGGAGTCGTGCGGTGCGAGACCACCTCGTGGACGCGGTGTACCGGCGCGTCGAGAGCTTCACCGCGGGTGAGACCGAGACGGTGCTGGCTCCCGAGGCGCTGACGGAGGCCGACCAGCTGCTCGGCTACGCCGGTACGTCCGACGGGCCCGACCTGCGGGTTCTGCACGCCGCCGGATTGCTGCACCTGTCCCGCTGGACGGTGCTCGGCGAGCAGGCAGGCGCGTCCCCACGCCTGGCGGCGATCCTGCTCCGGCCGGTGTACCTGACCGACGAGTCCTCCGTCTCCAGCGAGGTCGCGGAGGCGCTCGCCGCGGAGCAACACCCGCCGGAAGCGGGTGCGGCCGGCCGTGCCTACGACCTCGGTGTCGCGGTCGACGCCGTGGCAGCCGTCATCAACGACGCGACCATCGCGGCCAAGGCTGTCGAGCTGCTGCGGGACGCGGTGCTGGCGTCAGCCGATTACGACGACCCCTGGCACCTCGAGTACCTGGCGACCTTCGGCTCCGTCCTGCGTATCCGGTACGAACGCCACGGCGACCCCGCCGACCTGCGCGACGCCATCGACGCGTTGCGGGACTGCGTGGCGGCCTCGGCGCCGAGCGACACGTTCCTGACCGGCGCGCTGGCCGAGCTCGGGATGGCGTGGCTCCTGACGTTCGAGCGCACCCACGATCCCCGGTCGATGACGAACGCGGTTCGCGCGGCGCGGTGCGCCCTCGCGGTCTGCCGGCCCGACCCGCCGGATCGGGCTGTTGTGCTCACCCTCGTCACCAACGTTCTCGCCTCCGCCCAGTTGCTGCGCCCGGAACCGGCGCTGGCCCACACCGCCGTCGAGACGGCTCGCGAGTGCCTCGCCCGCACCGAGCCGGGCGACCCGCAACGTCCGGTGCGGATGTCCTTGCTCGCGTTCGCCCTGCAGCTGCTGTCTCGGCTGACCGGCGACCCGGGGGTCGCCGGCGAAGCGACCGACCTCGCTCGCTCCGCGATCACCGCTGTGCACCCGGGCGACCCGCAGCGCCCACTCATGGCGATGAAGTTCGGCTACCTGCTGCTCGGGGACGGGGACGGGATCGATACCGGCGCCCTCGATGAGGCCATCGCGGCATTCGAGTCGGCGGTGCAGGACCTCCCCCAGGATCATTTCCAGTACCCCCGTTGCCAGGCCGGCCTGGGTATCGCGCTGCGCCTGCGCTGGGATCGGGACGGTGATCCGGCGGCGCTGGACCGCGCCATCGGGGCGCTGCGGGCAGCGGTCGCCGGGGCGCCCGAGAGACACCCGGACGTGCCGACCTGGCTCGCCGGTATCGCCGACTCGCTGGGTGCTCGCGGCGCGCGACGTCGCAGCACCGACGACGCCGACGAGGCCATCGCCATCTATCGTCACCTGATCAGCGCTCCGGGGGACGGGCGAGCCGACCGGATGCTCGACCTGGCGGCCACCGCCCTGCGCCTGCGATTCGAGCTCACCGGCGACGAGTCCACGCTCGTCGAGCTCGTCGAACTCGTCGAGCGGGTGCGCGAGGCGCTGCGTTCGGAAGAGCTCGACGAGGAGTCGGCACGACACCTGCGGTCGATCCTCGGTATGGCGCTGACGGATCTGGCCCAGCACACCACCGATGATGATCATTTGCGGGAAGGGTTGGCGGTTCTGCGCGACCTCGCGGCCGATCCGGCACAATCCCCAGACGCTGCGGCCGTCAACAGTTGCAACCTGAGTCAGCTGCTGTATCAGCAGTACGAGCGAACCGGAGAGGGACTGCCGGACGCCATTCGCGCCGCGCGGCAGGCGGTGGACCAGGACGTGGGCACCCCGCACGAACGGATCGAACCGCTGATCAACCTCGCGGCCCTGCTCTGCCGGAACGGGGCGCTCGACGAAGCCGTGTCGCTCGGCCGCCGGGCGGTCGACGACTGCCCGAGCGATCACCCCCGAACGACGATGGTGCTGTCCGCGTTCGCTGACATCCTGCGCCAACGGTTCCTCCGGTTCGGGAACGTGGCGGAGCTCGACGAGGCGATCGAGCTGCTACAGAAAGTGACCACGCACATCGGCAGGGACCGGAACTCCGACGCGCTGGCGCTGTCCCGGCTGGCGGCAACGCTGCGGGCGCGGCACGACCGCTGGCCGGACCTGGCGACCCTGGAACAGGCGCTGGACGCCGCGCGCCGCGCCATCCGCGAGCTGCCGGTAACGCACTCGGAGCGGACGAAGGCACAGGCGAACCTGGTGGTTCCGCTCCTGCAGCACTACCGCCGACGCGGCGACGCGGTGACCCTGGCCGAGGCGATCGACACCGGTCGGCAGGCGGTGGCGGCGACCCCACGGTCCCATCGCGGCATCGGGACCCGCCTGGCGAACCTGGCAACGGCGCTGAGTGCGGAGTTCCGGCGGACCGGCAGGCTGGATGTGCTCAAGGAGGCGATCGCTGCCGATCGCCGGGCGGTGGCGGTCACGGCTCCCGGAGATCCCGACCGCAACTTGTACCTCAGCAATCTCAGTGTTGTGCTGATCAGGCACTACGAGCACACCGGCGAGCCGGGCAGCCTGGCCGAGGCGGTGACCGCGGCCCGGGAGGCGGTCGACGGAACCCCCACCGACCATCCCAGCAGGGCGATCCGCCTTCTCAACCTCGCCACGACGCTGGGCCTCGCGGCCGAACACGGCGACGGCGTCGGCAGAGCACTCGAGGCGATGGTCGTCGCCGAGGCGGCTGCCGGCGTCGCCAACGCCGCGCCCTCGGTACGGCTGGGTGCCTGCCGGAACCGGGGGCGCCTCGGCGCCGCCACGGGGCAGTGGGACGAGGCGGCGGAGGCCTTCCGGCAGGGCGTCGAGCTCCTGCCCCAGGTGGTGCCCAGAAACCTGCGTCGCGCCGACGCGGAGCATCAGCTGGCCGGCATCGACGACGTCCACGTCAACGCCGCGGCCAGCGCGCTGTTCGCCGGTGATCCCGGGGGTGCGCTGGCGGTTCTGGAGCAGGGTCGAGGCGTGCTGGCGTCGTACGCGCTGGACGCCCGGGGTGAGTTCGCCGCCGTGTCCGACGTCGCGCCCGACCTCGCCACCGAGGCGCAACAGCTCATCGACGAGCTCGACAGGGCCGACGCCACCTCGATCGACGGGGAGCCGACTCCGAACACCGAGGAACGTCGCGGGCTCGACGTCCGCTGACACGCGCTGATCAGCGAGATCCGGACGCTTCCCGGGTTCAGCAGGTTCCTGGCACCACCCTCGGTCGACGAGCTGCTTCCCGCGGGGGCCGCCGGAGCGGTGGTGACCGTCAACGTCAGCGAGCTCCGCTGTGACGCGCTGGTGCTGAGCTCGGGCCGGATCCGGGTCGTCCCGCTCCCGGCACTGACCGTCGACGAACTCGCCGTTCGGGTACCGGCGTTCCTGCGCGCGTTGGACACGGCGATGGACGGCGCCCCGTCGGAACGAGACGACGCGCAGGCAGCGCTGGCCGAGACCCTGGGGTGGCTGTGGGACGTTCTCGGCCGGCCAGTGCTCAAGGCGCTCGGCCACCGCGCGACCCCGCAGGACGGGGAGTCCTGGCCGCGGGTCTGGTGGTCACCCACGGGACTGTTGAACTTCCTGCCGGTGCACGCGGCCGGCCGTCCCGAGCGGAGCGGGGCGGCGGTGCTGGACCGCGTGGTGTCCTCCTACACCCCCACCATCCGCGCTCTCCTGCACGCCCGGTCGCGACCCATGGCCGGCAACCCCCGACTACTCGCCGTGGCCCTGTCGGAAACCCCCGGACAGGCTCCCCTCCCCGCCACCCGCATCGAGGCGGAGGCGCTGGTCCGGCACTTCGCCGATCCGGTGACCCTGTTCGACGCGGACGCCACCGCTGCTCGGGTGCTCGCCGCCCTGCCAGCGGCCGGCTGGGGGCACTTCGCCTGTCACGCCCACAGCGACCCGCTGAATCCCTCGCGCAGCCACCTCGTGCTGCACGACCGGCCGCTGACCGTCACCGAGGTCAGCCACCTGCGCCTGGGCTCAGCGGAGCTCGCCTACCTCTCGGCGTGCTCGACCGCCCGCGGTGACGAGCGACTGGCCGACGAGGCCATCCACGTCGCCTCGGCGTTCCAACTCGCCGGGTACCAGCACGTGATCGCCTCGCTGTGGCCGGTGCTGGACGACACCGCAGCCACGGTCGCCGACCACTTCTACACCCGGACGGCGACAGGGTCCGACCCGGCGCGGGCGCTGCACGCCGCCGTCCGTCACCTGAGACAGAATCAGCCGCCGTCGGCGTGGGCCGGTTACGTCCATGTCGGCCCGTAAACCGCGGTCGCAGCCGGCAATCGCGTCACTCGCCGCCGTAGAGCCGGGTGAGGTCCACCAGGACCAGCTCCGGCCGTGCCTCGGCGGCCGAGTGCAGCTCGGCGGTGAAGCCGGTACCGGAAGCCAGCACCAGGCGCGTGCCGTCCGCGTCGAGTCCCGGACGTGCCCGCAACAACTCCCGGGCCCGTTCCAATCGTGCGACGTGGCCAGTTCCGAGCCACTCACCCCATTTCGCCTCGCCGATCGCGAGGAGCGGGTGGGCGCCGTGTCCGACCGGCGGATCGCCGAGCACGACCAGGTCGAGCTCGTATCCGGTCCGGTCTCGCGGATCGACCAGCGAACCGTGGCCGACCTCCGACACGTCACCTCCGATCGTCGTGGGTGATGCGAACCGCAGCGCCCACTGCCGAACCAGCTCCTCGAAGCGCGCCCCGAGGATCGTGCTGGCGAACCGATGCTCGGAACGCCGCCACACCCGGCGACCACCTCGCTGTTCCAGCATGGTCCAGGCCGGCCGCATGACCGAGTGGTAGAAGCTGACCAACGGTTCGGTGATCCGATAGCTGCTGCGACCCCGGCGAAGCAGGTCGGGCTCCCTGGCGAGCAGGCCGGCGTCCTCCAGCACCGTGAGCGGATGCTGGAGGTCGGTCGCGGTGCGCCCGATGATAGGACGCGATGCCGCCGCGGGTGCGGTTGCCCTCGGCAACGGCCGCGAGCACCGAATGATAGAGCGCGGGTTGGCGTAGCGACGGGTCTTCGGCAAGGAGGTATCGAGCCTCGCGGAACAGCGGGCGGGCGGGGTTCAGCACGGACCGGACAACCCAGTCGTCGAAGTCGTCGACACCGGTCGGCGCGTCGTCCTGGACGTACTCGCGGCGGTAAGCGGGAGTGCCGCCCACGATGGCGTGCACCTGGGCCGCCAGCGCCGGGTCAGTCAGCCCCCAGAACTCGGCCGCCGCCCGGTAGTCCAGCGGCGCGACGAGCAGCTCGAGACCGGCTCGGCCGCGCAGCGGCGCCGACCCGGCGAGCAGTCCTCCCATGAACGACAGTGCCGAGCCGCACAGCAGGACCCTGGTTCGCGATCCGGACCGCTCCGGTCGGCCGGGAGTCAGGGCGTGCTGGATCACCGATGGGAGCTCTCGGCTCGCCCCGACCAGGTAGGGGAACTCGTCCAGGACGACGACCGTGGGCCCGTCTGCGCCGAGACCGAGCAGTGCGTCGACCGCCGTGGCCCAGGAGTCCAGCTGAACCGCGGCGGGGGCCCGGATGTGCTGGCCGAGGCTCTCGCCGAGGCGACGTAGCGACTCAGCCTCGGTCGCCTCGGTGGCGCCGAAGTAGAACCCGCCGGTCTGCCGGGCGAGCTCGTAGAGCAGCAGCGTCTTACCTTGTCGACGGCGTCCCGTGACGATCCCGAGGGTGGCACCTGGTCGTTCGTCGGCCGCGAAGTGGACGAGGTCCGCCCACTCGACGTCCCGGTCGAAGATGTGGTCCGGCTTGGCGGGAAACGTGGCAACCTCCGCTTCGACAAGAACTGTAGTTCTAAGAACCATACTCCTGTCACGGTACGGGCGACCGCACCGTCGTCCTGCTGGAGACCGAGCGCATGCGTAGCTGCCGACCTCCCCGGCCGACGACGAGACGCCGATCCCGCCCCGACGAGCTCGACGTCGCCGCGGCACTGGAGCGGGTCGAGGCCGTGACCGGCCTCGTGATCGGCGGTGCCCTGCCCGCCGACGTCACGTCCGACCCTGCGACGCCCCGGCCGGAACGCCGGATTCGGCAGCGTTGATAATCTCCTGCTCGCAATCCCCATCCGACGGAGGCACAGTGCCGACGACCGACGACCTCGCCCAGCTCGAACGACTCGTGCCCGCTGCTCCCTGTCTGGTTCCCGTCCCCGGCAAGCCCTTCTGGGCCCTCAGCCGATACGCCGATGTCCGCGCCGCCCTCACCAACCCGCGGTTCAGCATGGACGCGCGGTGGACCATGCCGCCCGAGCTCGGTGCCGAGACCCCGCCGACGCCGACACCGATGATGATCCTCATGGATCCGCCGGAGCACACCCGGCTGCGTCGGCTCGTGAGCCGGTCGTTCACCGCACAGCGGATGGAGGAGCTGCGCCCGCGGGTCACCGAGATCGCCGCGGAGCTGCTCGCCGCGCTGCCCCCGGACGGCACCGTGGACCTCATGGCCCGCTACGCGTTCCCGCTGTCGTTCCAGGTCATCTGCGAGCTGCTCAGCGTACCGATGCAGGACCGCGATGCGTTCAGCACCGGGACGGCGGTCATGATCAGCGGCTCCACGGCCGTGCGGAAGGCGGTGGAGATGGTGCCGTTCACGGCGTACCTGAACGCCTTCCTCGACCGTAAACGGGCCGAGCCCGACGATGCGTTGCTCAGTGGGCTCATCGCTGTCCGCGACGACGACGGCGACCGGTTGTCCAAGGAAGAGCTGATAGCGATGGTGCTCCTGCTGCTCTTCGAGGGCCACGAGACCACCGCCAACCTGATCGGCAGCGGGGCGTTCGCCCTGCTCACCCATCGCGAACAGTTCGTCCAGCTACGGGAGCGCCCCGAGCTGCTGTCCGGTGCCGTCGAGGAGTTCCTGCGCTGGGGTTCGTCGGTCGTGAACACCGTGGTGCGGTTCACCTCCTCCGACGTGGCGGTCGCGGGCGTGACGATCCCCGCGGGCTCGACGGTCGTGCTCTGCCTCACTGCGGCCAACCGAGACCCCGACCGCTTCCCGGACGCGGCCGCGTTCGACGTCACCCGCGACGCGAGCGGCCACGTCGCGTTCGGACACGGCCTGCATCTCTGCCTCGGTGCCCGGCTCGCGCAGATCCAGGGCGAGGTCGCCCTCGGTGCGCTGCTGGCCGAGCGGCCCGAGCTCACACTCGCGATGGACTCGGCCGCGTCCGTCCGCGGGTGCAGCATGCCGGTCCGCGGCATGTCCACGCTGCCGGTGAAGCTGGGCACGCGCGCCTGAGGTACGCGTCGTAAGAAGGACGCACCCGGATGTCTACGCGCCGGCGTGGAGGTAGGCGGCCCACAGGGAGGGTGTCGCGGGTAGCTGGTCACGGACGGCGCGTACGGCCTGGTGCAGTGCCCGCGCCGCACCCGTGGTGTCAACCGTGTCGGGGCCGGTGGCCAGGGCCGTGTAGAAGCTGTCGGCGACGCGGACGGCGAGGGCGTCGTTGATCTCCCAGAGGGTGCCGACCACGTGCGGGTAACCGGCGAGCTGGAACGCCGTGGTCAGGTGGATCGCCTCGTCGATCAGCTCGGTGGAGGCGTTGAACGCCGTGCGGCAGGCCGACAGGTAGGCCAGCCGGGCGTGGTCGAGCCGGACCGGCGCCAGGCTGGCGACGGTCAGCGGGTCGGTGGCGTGGTCGTGCAGCACCAGCAGGCTCTGCGAGGGATCACTCGGGTGGCTGCTGCCGTGGCAGGCGAAGTGCGCGATCGCGCAACGGCTCAGGTGGTCCAGCACCGTGGCCCTGGTAGGCGGATGCGCGGTGGCGGCCGCAGGGTTCTCGATCAGCAGCGTGGATCCGGGAAACCGCGCGTGCACCAGCGCGGCTTCGGCGGCGACGTGGCGCAATGGGCTGTCGATGCCGGGTGTGGTGGGCATGGCCACGACCACCGCCGGCTCGGCTGCGGTGGGTGTGGTGTCGTGTTCCCGGGCGTAGCCGAGCGCACGCACGGTGGGGGTGTAGGAGGAGACCACCCGATCCATGACCGTACGCCGCCCGCCGTCGCGCCCGGCTGGCTCGCGATGGTAACCGGCGGCGTGCAGAGGCAGGAAACCCAGGAAACCACCCGGTGCCCACCACAACCGCGGCCACACCGTCCCCGGCGCAGGGGTGTGCCGGTAGCCGATGTGATCCAGAATCGGCCAGGCCGCGACCTCCCACAGCCACTCCAGGACCGCGTTGAGGATGTCCTGGGCGCCCTCTCGTTCACCGGTGCTGGCGTCGGGATCATGCGCGGTGTCCAGGGCTTGGTGGAAGGAGTTGACTTGGTCGATCAGGGACTGCTGGGTGAGGTCCGGGAGCGGGATGGAGGTGATCCCGTCCGGGGTGAGCAGAAGGGCATCGCTGCGGTACTGGCTGACATTGACCACCACCACCGGCCCCTGGCGGGCGTGGCGGATGAGCTGATCCGGCTCGGGAGGAAGCAGGAACGTCTTGAAATCGTCCAGATCGCGAATGGCGGTGACCGTCGCCTCGAACGCAGCGGCGAGCTGGTGCCGGTCAGCCCCCCGGCGCTGCTGTCCGGCCACCACGTCCTCGGCGCCAATCAGCGCTGGCGCGTCGCCTGTCTGGTCGAACCAGTCACGCAATTCAACGAACCGTTCGGCGAGCGCGGGATGGTGGGCGTGCAGGTCGGTGAGGTCGCTGCGGGTGTCCAGGGCCTGGCTGAGCAAGATCCCGCGGCCGAGCTCCAGCAGCCGCAGCGCCCGCACAGCCGCCAGTTCCTCTGCCGCTGCGTCGGACTGATCGGCTAGTGCCAGGGCTGCTGCGTCACTGGCCAGACCGGCGAACTGTCCGAGTACGTGCTGCTGGTCGCCGCGATCAAGTCGGCGAGACGCCGTCTCCGGAAGCAACCGCACCGCGGTCTCCAGCAGAGCCGCCACACGCCTGATGTCGGTCCGGCCGCCGGCAAACAACGAGGCCGCCCGCGCCGCGTGAATCCGTAATGACGGCGCCCCTGATACCACCTCAACCGCCTGACCGTACGCGGTGATCGCCTCATCCAGGTCGGCCTGCACCCCCACCCGCTCGAACCGGACCTGCAGGGCGGCACCCAGGTTGGACAGGTACATGGCCCGCTCGGGATGGTCAGATCGGGTGGCCCGCACCGCATCACGCCCGACAGTGATTGCCTCATCTAGGTCGGCCTGCACCCCCACCCGCTCGAACCGGGCCCGCAGGGCGGCACCCAAGTTGGACAGGTTCCTGGCCCGGTTGGGGTGATCAACTGGGGTGGCCCGCACCGCCTCCCACCCCACGGTGACCGCCTCATCGACATCAGCCTGCACCCCCAACCGCTCGAACCGGACCTGCAG
>JBBSQN010000060.1:0-30755 GCA_038257875.1 Mycobacteriales bacterium | reverse complement strand
GGCCCAACACCTCGGCGGGTTCCTGCACCACCACGACATCGGCGGGTTCCTCACCAACACCGACACCACCGCCGACCTCGACGACGACCACGCCGAATGGCGCGCCTTCCTCACCCAATGGCGCGAGGTGTTCGGCGACCGCCGGATCACCGCCCAGGAGCTCCGCCGCTCCGCGGAGACCTCGACCGGGTTCGCCACCACCGACCCCTGGGCTGGCACCTTCCCGCTGACCCCCAGCGGGCACCTCCAGTCGGTCCGCAGCCTCGGGAGACGCCTCACCGGGCAACTCGACCGCTGGCGCACCGACGTCGTCCTACGCAGCGTCACCGACCCCCACGGCCACGGCCGCCGCTACTGGGTCCACACCACCACCTGACCACCCCCACCAGGACGGAGTTTTCGTGACCCCCTCAAACAAACCGCTCAAACCGCTAAACCGCAGCCGACCCCATCTGACCAGCACAGACACCCTCAGTAGATCTTGCGGTTTGGCTCGGGACCGCACCGGCCAAACCGCAAACCGCAGCGGTTTGCGGTTTGGCACACCGCACGACCTGCCCAAACCGCAGTGCCGAACCCGCAGGTCAGACCCTGTTTCTGCGGTTTAGCGGTTTGAAACGCCACCTACAGCCCCCACAACAACTGCCGCCTCCACGGCCCACCCGGACCGCAACCCCCACCGCCCGACCAGGAGTCACGATGCGTAACCAACACCCTGCCGTCGCCGCCGGGACGATGAGCCGGCCGACCGGCCGCCTCACCGTCCCCGACCGCTGCGCCGAGCTCGGCATCGCCCGCTCCACGTTCTACGAGTGGCGCGCCAAGGGACGCGCACCACGCTGCATCAAGCTCCCCAACGGCGAGATCCGCATCCGTCGGGCCGACTTCGAACGCTGGCTTGAGGCGCTGGAGGAAGCCTCCTGATGCAGACGACCTACAGGGTGCGCGTGTGGTCTATTCAGGAGAACGTCAGGAAAGCGAAGGCGGACGGGAAGCCACGGCGGACCTACACGGTCCGATGGTTGGTCGACGCCCGGGCATGGAAGGCCACCTATGAGACTCGGGCGCTCGCCGACAGTTTCCGGGCCTCGCTTCTGACTGCTGCTCGACGCGGCGAGGCGTTCGTCGTCGACACTGGTCGGCCGATGTCGCTGGCCCGGCCGGACACCGTGATGTCCTGGTACGAGTTCGCGTGCGAGTACGTAGACATGAAGTGGAGCGGTGCTGCGGCCAACTCCCGACGCAGCACGGCCGAGGCCCTCGTGACGGTCACCGTCGCGATGGTGCGCCCCGGACGTGACGTCCGCGATGCGAGGGGACTCCGGACAGCCCTCCGGCGATGGGGCTTCAACACCAGCAAGCGCGGAACGACGGGCTGCCCGCGGGACGTCGTCGAGCAGCTGAGGTGGGTCGAGACGAGTGTTCGCCCCGTGACCGACCTCGCGGACCACGCCGTCTTGCGCGCTGTGTTCGAGGAGATCGCGAGCAAGCTCGACGGCTCGCGCTGTGCGGCGACCGTCCTCAACCGTCGGCGTGCCGTGTTGTTCAACACGCTGGAGTACGCCGTGGAACGCGACCTGTTGACGCGCAATCCGATGGAGTCGTTCAAATGGCGTGCTCCGAAGATCTCCCACTCGGTCGACCGTCGGTCGGTGGTGAACCCGTGGCAAGCCCGAACGCTGCTGCGGGCCTTGGCGGAGGAGAGACCGCGAGGTGCGACGTCTGATTCGTGGCAGTCGAGCGGGCCGCGTCTCGTCGCGTTCTTCGCGCTCCTGTACTTCGCAGCCCTCCGGCCGGAGGAGGCGGTGAACCTCTGCCAGCAGAGTCTTCGACTGCCCCGAGATGGCTGGGGTGAGATCCACCTTGAGTGGGCGACACCGGACGCCGGTCGGGACTGGACCGACAGCGGTCGCACGCGCGACCTGCGCCAGCTCAAGCATCGGGCGCGGGGAGAGACCCGCGCCGTTCCTTGCACACCTGAGTTGACCGCGATCCTCACGTCGCACCTGAGAACCTACGGTCCGGTTAGCGGTGGGCGCCTGTTCTCGGGTCTGCGGGGTGGCGAACTCTCTCGCGTGACTTACCAGCGCGCCTGGGACCGGGCTCGACAGGCGACGTTCACACGCGAGGTCTACGACTCCCCGCTCGGGAGGACGCCTTACACCTTGCGACACGCCTGCGTGTCCACCTGGCTCAACGGGGGAGTCCCGCCAACCCAGGTCGCCGAGTGGGCTGGCCACTCGGTCGACGTCCTCCTCAGGGTCTACGCGAAGTGCCTCGATGGGCAGGACGTGGAGTCCCGCCGGCGCGTGGTAGCCGCCCTCGGAGGGCAGGCCTGGCGCTGATGTCCCGGGCACGCGCGGGCACGATACGGGCACAGCCAGCCGGGAACGGCCGGTGTCGGCCGGACAGAACCGGACAGACCATGATCGGCCCCGCACCCCGTTTCAGCACGTGAGAGGCGGATTACCTGGGCTTGCCGGTGGTGCCCCCGGCAGGATTCGAACCTGCGACACACGGTTTAGGAAACCGATGCTCTATCCCCTGAGCTACGAGGGCGTACGCGAGGCATCCTAGCTGCGCGGCGTGGGCCTGCCGCCGTGGCTGGTTCGTCGTCTCCGATCGGCTGTGGGCATCTGGATCATGACCGTCTGGGCGGATAGGGTCCTGGAGTGTGGAGACTCGCTGTTTCACGGCCACCGTCGCCGCGGGGCCGCGGGGCCGCGTGTACGTGCCGGTGGACTTCGACCCGGACGAGGTCTGGGGCCTCAAGACCGAGCACCACGTCGCCGGCACCGTGAACGGTCGGCGGGTGCGGGCGGTGGTCGAGCCGCTCGGTGACGGACGTGGCATCGTGCTCGGCCCCGCATGGCGGCGGGACTGCCTGGTCGTCGTCGGTGACACCGTCACGGTGGAGCTCGGGCCCGAGGGGCCGCAGCGGGGCGATCTTGCCGCGGACGTCGCCGCCGCGCTGGCGGCGAACCCGGAGGCTGGCGCGTTCTACGACTCGCTCGCCCAGTCCTACCGTCGGGCTTACCTGCGCTGGATCGACGCCACCAAGCGGCGGCCCGAACAGCGCCTGGAGCGGATCGCGGAGATGGTCGTCCTGCTCAGCGCGGGGATCAAGGAACGTCCGAAACCGTAGGATGTACGACGAGCACCGCGGTCGGTCGTGAGCCGACTGTGGACATCTGGGTGACAGGAGATCGTGCACCGTGGCACAGGAGCCTTCCGTTCCCGGCGACGCACCGTCGTCACCTGCCATCGACATGACCGTGGCCCACTCCCCGCGGATCTGGAACTACTGGTTGGGTGGGAAGGACAACTACCAGGTCGACCGGGACGTCGGTGACCAGTTCTGCGAGGTCTTCCCCCCGATCGTCGACGTCGCCCGTGCTTCCCGGGCCTTCCTGAGCCGAGCTGTCGAGCACCTGGCCGGCGAGGCCGGGGTCCGCCAGTTCCTCGACATCGGTACGGGCCTGCCGACGGTGGACAACACCCATGAGGTCGCCCAGCGGGTCGCTCCGGACGCCCGCGTCGTCTACGTCGACAACGATCCTGTCGTGCTGGCTCACGCCTATGTCTTGCTGCGCAGCTCCCCCGAAGGGTTCATCACCTACCTCGACGCCGACCTGCGCGGCCCCGACGCGATCCTGGAAACAGCCGCGCTGCACCTCGACTTCAACCAGCCCATCGCGCTCATGCTCATGAACATCCTTGGTCACATCCCAGAGCTGGACGAGGCCCGATCGATCGTGACGCGGCTGGTGGACGCCTTGGCTCCGGGCAGCTACCTGGCGGTCGCCGATGGGACCAACGTTATCGACGGCGAGGCGTTCGACACCGCCATCCGGTTGTGGAACGAGGCCGGGTCGCTTCCCTACCACCTCCGCAAGCCCGAACAGATCGCCCAGTTCTTCACCGGCCTGACGCTGCTGGAGCCCGGCGTCGTCTCCTGCCCACGCTGGCGACCTGCAGCGGGTGCGGGGGACATGCCCGACGTGGACGAGTTCGGTGCTGTCGGGCGCAAGGAGTAAGAACTGCCGCGTCCGGTCAGCGCGCGGACCGGACCTTGCCGCGTACCTCGCCCAGCGCCAGCCGCCCACCCCCGACGGCCGGCGCCGTCGCGGAGATCGTCACCTCGTCGCCGTCCTCCAGGTAGGTGCGCGATGTCCCGTCGGCCAGCACGATCCGCTCCGTACCGCCCCACGACAGCTCCAACAGGCACCCCCGCTGCTCCCGGCGCGCACCCGAGACGGTTCCCGAGCCAAGCAGGTCACCCGGCCGCAGGGGTGTGCCGTTGGTCGTCAAGTGCGAGACGAGCTGGGCAAGTGTCCAGTACAGGTCGACGGAGGGCGGTCGTGACACGACCTCGTCGTTGATCCTCAGTTCGAGCGCGATGTCCAGACCGCGGTCGGCCGGGCCGAGCAGGTAGGGCAGCGGTGGCGGGTCGCGCGGCGGTGGGTCGGTCCAGGCGGCGGCAAGCTCGTCGAGCGGGGTGATCCACGCCGAGATCGAGGTGGCGAACGACTTGCCGAGTAGTGGGCCGAGCGGCTGCGACTCCCAGGACTGGATGTCGCGCGCGGACCAGTCGTTCAGCAGCACCACGCCGAAGACGTGGTCGAGCGCCTTGTCCAGGGCGATTGGGCCGGGTTCGGAGCCGCCGCAGACGAAGCCCAGCTCGGCCTCGACGTCGAGTGCGCGCGTGGGCCCGAGGTCGCCGGGCCCGCGTTGCCCCGACGGCCGCGTCACCGGTGTCCCAGACACGACCACGGTGCCGGCCCGCCCGTGGTAACCGACGGGCAGGTGCTTCCAGTTCGGCGCGAGGACGGCCTTGCCCGGCCGGAAGATGCGGGCCGCGTTGGAGGCGTGCTGCTCGCAGGCGAAGAAGTCCACGTAGTCGGCCACGGTGAACGGCAGCGTGGGAATTAGCCCGACGGCCGGGAGCAGGTGCGGGGTGAGCCGATCGGGGTCGGCGAGTCGATCGGTGAGCCACCCGTGCACCTCGCGCCAGGCCGGTCGTCCCGCGGCCAGCAGCGGATCGAGGGTATGGGCGGTGAGGAGCTCCGGGTGCGGCCCCTCGTCGGCCAGGGCGAGCGCGCCGACGTCAAGGGCTGCGTCGCCGATCGGCGCGGCGATTCGGGCCGGTCCCGGCCGCCCGGCACCTGCGACGACCCCGATCCGCACGCCACCCATGCGGGGACAGTAGCGGTCGGTGCTCGGGTGGGTAGCGTCGTTGACCGCGGGAGTGCCGCACCGGGTGAATGGGGCGGCGCACCAGTCGGAACGCTGCCCGTCCGATACTGCTTTCCGGTCATCAGACCCGCCCGGCTGGACCTGCGATCACATGGCACGCTTCGCAGAGAGCTCAGAGCCGAGAGTGGGGAAGAACCATGCCGCAACAGGTTCGCGGAGTCGTCGCCCACAGCAAGGGCAAGCCCGTCTCGCTGGAGACGATCATCATCCCGGATCCTGGACCCGGCGAGGCCGTGGTCGATGTACAAGCCTGTGGCGTCTGCCACACCGACCTGCACTACCGCGAGGGTGGCATCAACGACGAGTTCCCGTTCCTGCTCGGGCACGAGGCGGCCGGGATCGTCGAAGCGGTCGGGGAAGGCGTCACCGACGTCGAGGCCGGCGACTTCGTCATCCTGAACTGGCGTGCGGTGGACGGCACTTGCCGCGCCTGCCGCCGCGGTGAGCCCTGGTACTGCTTCTCGACGCACAACGCGACCCAGAAGATGACGCTCGAGTCGGGCCAGGAGCTCTCGCCGGCGCTGGGCATCGGCGCGTTCGTCGAGAAGACGCTGGTGCACGCCGGGCAGTGCACGAAGGTGGACCCAGCGGTCAGACCCGAGGTGGCCGGCTGCTCGGGTGCGGAGTGATGGCGGGCCTCGGTGCGGCGATCAACACCGGCGGCGTGGGCCGGGGCGACTCGATCGCCGTGATCGGCTGCGGGGGCGTGGGCAACGCCGCGATCGCGGGCGCCACGCTGGCCGGAGCCACCACGATCATCGCCGTCGACCTGGACGACCGGAAGCTGGCGTGGGCCACGGACTTCGGCGCCACGCACACGATCAACGGACGGGAGGCCGACGTTGTCGCGGGCGTGCGGGCGCTCACCGGTGGCAACGGGGCCAACGTCGTGGTCGACGCGGTGGGTCGGCCGGAGACGTTCACCCAGGCGTTCTACGCGCGCGACCTGGCCGGCACCGCGGTGCTCGTCGGCGTCCCGACCCCGGACATGACCATCGAGCTGCCGCTGCTCGACGTGTTCGGCCGCGGCGGCGCGGTGAAGTCGTCCTGGTACGGCGACTGCCTGCCCAGCCGCGACTTCCCGATGCTCGTCGACCTGCACCTGCAGGGTCGGCTGCCGCTGGAGAAGTTCGTGAGCGAGACGATCGGGCTTGGCGACGTCGAGGCGGCGTTCGAGAAGATGCACCGCGGTGAGGTGCTGCGCTCGGTGGTGGTCCTGTGACCGGGTGGGCGGGTTCCGTCGTCGATCACGTCGTCACGTCCGGGACGTTCTCCCTCGACGGGGGTACCTGGGACGTCGACAACAACGTGTGGGTCGTCGGCGACGAGAACGAGGTGCTCGTCATCGATGCTGCGCACGACCTGGAGAAGATCGCGGCCGCGGTCGGTGGCCGCCGGGTGGTCGCTGTGGTGTGCACGCACGCCCACGACGACCACGTGAATCAGGCACCGGCGCTGGCCGACCGGTTCGGATGCCCGATCCTGCTGAACCCGGCTGAGGCACCACTGTGGGAGATGACCCACCCGGACCGCGCGCCGGACCGGGAGCTTGCCGATGGCGACGTCGTGGCGGCGGGCGGGGTGGAGCTGCGGGTGCTGCAGACGCCGGGGCACTCGCCCGGCTCGTCCTGCCTCTACGCGCCGGAGCTGGGCACCGTGTTCACCGGTGACACGCTGTTCCACGGCGGGCCGGGTGCCACGGGGCGGTCGTTCTCCAGCTTCGAGGAGATCATCGCGTCGATCCGGGAGAGGCTGCTCACGCTGCCCGGGGACACGACCGTGCGGACCGGGCACGGCGACTCGACGACGATCGGCGCGGAACTGCCGCATCTCGAGGAGTGGATCGCGCGGGGACACTGACGCATATCGAGGCCGACCGAACACATCAGGTGCTACATTTGCCCCTGTGGATCGTCCTGACAGCATCGGTATCCGGGAGCTGCGCCAGCATGCCTCGCGGTACGTCGCGATGGCCAAGGCCGGGACGCGGGTACCGGTCACCGAACGCGGCAAGCTGGTCGCGTACCTCGTGCCCGCTGAGGAGTCCGGCTCGGTTCTCGACCGGCTGGAGGCGGCCGGTCAGCTCCGACGCGGGGTCGGCAACCTCATGGACCTGCTTCCGCCCCCGCCGGCCGAGCCGGGTGAGAAGTCGCTCTCCGAGACTCTCCGCGAGATGCGCGACGAGGAAAGGTATTGATCTATCTCGACACCTCGGCGTTCCTGAAGCTGGTGCTCGACGAGCCGCAGTCGACGGCATTGCACGACTACCTGGGCGATGTCGACGCGCCGAGGTTCGTCTCCAGCACCCTGCTCGCGGTCGAGGCCCGCCGGGGCACGCTGCGCGCCAGCGTCGCCCGGCTGCCTCGCGTGGATCTCATGCTCGCCACGATCACCCAGCTGGAGATCTCGGGTCCCGTCGTCGAGTCCGCGAGCCGGTTTCCCGACCCCCTCCTGCGCTCTCTGGACGCGATCCACCTCGCCACGGCGCTGCTGATCCGCGAGGAGCTCGACGTGCTGCTCACCTACGACGAGCGGCTCAGCCGAGCGGCCAACATGCACGGCATCCCGACCACCGCCCCGGCCTGACGGCCGGTCGTGCGCGGAAATCGTCGCTGGGGCAGCTATTTCCGCGCACGGGCGGCGGAGCCGCACAGCAGGAGGGCGGAGGCGCTGAATGCTATGCCGAAGCCGAAGGGTTGCGCGAGCGCCCCGAGGCCGACGGCGCCGAGGCCCGTCCCGGTGTCGTAGGCGATGTTCCAGGCGGCGCTCGCCGCGCCGTACCGCGCTGGACCCGCCGTCGAGAACAGGGCGGTGAGCGCGTCGTTCTGCACCAGGCCGAACCCGACGCCGACAGCCGCCGCCCCGATCACCACCAGCGCACCGCCGCCGACCGTTACGGCCAGCACCTCCCCCGCCATCCCGGCTCCGGCCAGCAACGTCCCAGGCCGCATCAGGTGCCCACCCAGCCCGCGGCGGTCCACGAGCTCTCCGGCGATCACCCGGCCGAGCAGCGCGCCGGCGGCCGTGGCCAGCAGCGCCGCCGCGACGAGCAGGCCCGCCCCGGGGACTGCCAGCGGCAGGAACGTGATCAATCCGCCCTGGGCGAGGGCGCAGGTGAGCATCGCGAGCACGGGCCCGGCGGCCATCCCGGCCTGACCCCGAAGTCCACCGCGATCGGTGGTGGGGGCTCCGCCGCGGCGCGCACCCGGCACCCGGATCGCCGGCACGATCAGCGCCCCGAGTACCGGTGCCAACCCGGCGGCGGCGAAGACGATCGGGAACCCGAGCGCGTCCACCACCGCCACCCCAGCCGGCAGCAGCACGAGCTGCGGTACCCCGACCGCGAGCCCGTAGCGGGCGGCGGCGCGGCCGTGCCCGGCGGGTGGCACGAGCTCGGCGAGGAGCGCGCCGCCGGCCACGGTGAGCAGACCGAACCCGATGCCGCGTACCGCCGCCACCGCGAGCACCGGCACCAGATCGGCCGAGAGCATGAGCAGCGGTGTCGGAGCGCCGAGCAGCGCCATCCCGGCCCCGAGCACGGCGCGGTGCCCGCAGTGGACGAGCAGCCACGGCACGGTGAGCTGTGCGGTGATCGTCAGGAGCATCAGCACGCCGGTCGTCATGCCGGCGCCGAGCTCGCCCGCACCGCTGCGTGCCACCCACAGCGGCACCACCGGCAGCAGCAGCGCGTAGCCACCGAACCCGAGCATGGTGGCTCCGAGCAGCAGCCGGAACGGCGTGCCGGTGATCCCCGCGGATGGGGCCGTCACGTCGGGGCCCGCACGTCGGATCCTCACGTTGGGGGACGCCAGATCCGCCGTTCGGTGACGACCGCGGTGACGAGGTCGGCCGGGGTCACGTCGAACGCGGGGTTCCAGGCGGAGCTCTCCGCGGGTGCGGTCCGGGCGCCGCCGACGACGAGTACCTCCTCGGTCGCACGTTCCTCGATCTCGATGTCCGCGCCGTCGGCAGTGTCGGGATCCAGCGTCGACTCCGGGGCGGCGACGACGAACGGGATGCCGGCCCGTGCCGCGGCCAGCGCCAGCGGGTAGGTACCGATCTTGTTGGCGACGTCGCCGTTGGCCGCCACCCGGTCCGCCCCGACGACGACGGCGTCCACCAGGCCCCTGGCGATGATCGACGGTCCAGCGCCGTCCACCACGACACGATGCGCCACCCCCATCTCGGCCAGCTCCACGGCGGTGATTCGGGATCCTTGCAGCAGTGGGCGCGTCTCGCCGGCGACGACGCAGGACACCCGACCGGCCTCGTGCAGCGACCGCACGACGCCCAGCGCGGTACCCCACTCGACGCAGGCCAGCGCACCGGCGTTGCAGTGCGTGTGCAGCCGCAGCGGCCCGGGTCCGCACAGCTCGGTCAGCAGTGCCGCCCCGCGGGCCCCGATCGCCCGGCACCCGGCCACGTCCTCGTCGAGCACCGCGAGCGCGACAGCCAGCACCGCGTCGGGGCCCTCGGCCGCGGCAGCCAGCGCACGCCGGACCCCGACGGCGAGGTTGACCGCCGTGGGGCGAGCGGCGGCGAGCTGAGCCGCCGCGGCCTCCAGCTCGGGTCCGGCCGCGGTTCGTGTGGCAAGCGCCACACCGAGGGCGCCCGCGACGCCGAGTGCGGGCGCGCCCCGCACGACGAGCCGCCGAATCGCATCCACCAGCTCGTCCACCGTGGTGACGGTGACGACGCGCAGGTCAGGCAGGGCGGTCTGGTCGACCAGGGCGACGGCCCCGTCCACCCAGGCGATCGTCGGGGGGAGCACGGCTCCAGCGTAGGAGCCGGGACGGTCTCGGATGAGTACCTGCCACGGAGAGCTATCGTTGACCTGATCGGACGTGTTAGACAGTGCTCACCAAGTGATTAGAGTTGGCTACCATCATGGACGAGTCACGACGGCGGTTCCTCCTCGGCTCGGCGGGTGTCGCCGCGCTGGCCACGGCCGCCACCCCGGCCCTGGCCGCAGCGGCCGAGCACAGCCCGGATGACGGCCACGGCGGACCCGGCGCCGGCGAGGGGAGCGGCACCGGTCACGGCGGGGGCATCAACGGCGCCACCTTCCGGTCCGGCCAGCAGGTCGACCATGTGGCCAACGGGTTTCACCCCGACGACATGCTGCGGGACTTCGATCCGGGCCGTATCACGACGATGCCCGACGGTCGAACGCTGCGCGAGTGGGACGTCGTGGCCTCGGACAAGGACGTCGAGGTCGCCCCGGGCGTGACGTTCCCGGCGTGGACGTTCAACGGCCGGATCCCCGGCCCCACGCTGCGCGCCACCGAGGGCGACCTGCTCCGGGTGCGGTTCGTCAACGACTCCGCGCACCCGCACACCATGCACTTCCACAGCATCCATCCAGCCGGGATGGACGGGGTGCCCGGCCTCGACCGCGGGGTGATCGAGCCGGGGGCGGAGTTCACCTACGAGTTCGACGCGCAGCCGTTCGGGCTGCACCTCTACCACTGCCACGTCGGGCCGCTCGCCGAGCACATCGCCCGCGGTATGTACGGCACCTTCCTCGTCGACCCGGCAGCCGGCCGCCCGCCCGCCGACGAGATGGTCATGGTGCAGCACGGCTACAACACGACGTTCGACGGTGAGGGCAACCAGCTCTACGCCGTGAACGGCATTCCGTTCCACTACGCGCACTCGCCGATCCGGGTCCGCAAGGACGAGCTGGTGCGCGTCTACCTCGTCAACGCCCTGGAGTACGACCCGATCAACAGCTTCCACCTGCACGGCAACTTCTTCGACTACTACCCGACGGGTACCCGACTGGAGCCCAGCGAGTTCACCGACACCGTGGTCCAGGGGCAGGGTCAGCGCGGCATCTGCGAGATCCGCTTCCCGCACACCGGCCGCTACATGTTCCACGCGCACAAGACCGAGTTCGCCGAGCTGGGCTGGATGGGCTTCTTCGAGGTGATGCAGTGATGCTGGAGCGTGGTAGGCGGCGGCTGCCGACGTGGACACCCGCCGCGGCCGTGCTCGGCCTGGTCGCGGTCGCGCTGGTCGCGCTGGGCCTGTTCACCGGCAGCGCCCTGCCGGAGCGCACCGGTCCTCCGGTCGAGGAGCTCACCGTGGAACGCACGGTGCTCTCCGCCAGCACCATCGACGTGACCGTGCGCAACACCGGCCCCGATCCGGTGACGGTGGCACAGGTCAGCGTGAACGACGCCTTCGCCGACGTCCGCGGGGGCGAGGCCCCGATCCCGCCGCTCGGTTCGACAACCCTGGCGATCGACTACCCGTGGCAGGAGGGGAACCCGTACGCGATCACGCTGCTGACCGACACCGGGGTCACCATCGACCACGAGATCCCGGCCGCCACGACCACCCCCCCGTTCGACGTCGCCTCGATCGGCCGGATGGCGCTGCTCGGGGTGTACATCGGCATCGTCCCGGTGCTGCTCGGCATCGCGTTCCTCCCCGCGCTGCGCCGGGCCGGGACGACGGTCCGGCGCGCGGTGCTGGCCCTGACCGTGGGCCTGCTCGGGTTCCTGGCCGTGGACGCCACGCTGGAGGGGGTGGACCTCGGCGCGCAGACCGGCGGCGCGTTCGGCGGGGTGGCGCTGCTGGGCCTCGGGGCCGTGCTCGCGTTCTTCGCGCTCTCGGCGCTGAGCGGCCTGGGGAGGGGGAGCGGCGACGCGGCGACGGGTCCGCGGCTGGCGGTGCTCATCGCGGTGGGCATCGGGCTGCACAACCTCAGCGAGGGCCTCGCGGTGGGCTCCGCGTACGCCGTCGGTGAACTCGCGCTGGGCGCGGCGCTGGTCGTCGGGTTCGCGGCGCACAACCTCACCGAGGGTATCGCCATCGTCTCCCCGTTGACCGACCAGAAGGTGTCACTCGCCCGGCTCGGCGGACTCGGGTTGATCGCAGGCGCGCCGGCCGCGCTGGGCGTGGTCCTCGGCTCCACGGCCACCACCGCGGCAATGGCGACCCTGCTGCTCGGCGTCGGGGTCGGAGCGATCGCGCAGGTCGTGGCGCAGCTCTGGCCGCTGCTGCGGCCCGCGGGAGCCCGCCGGCTCGATCTTGCGACGCTCGGCGGCCTGGGCGTGGGCGTGCTCGCGATGTACCTGACGGGACTGCTGGTCCTCGCCTGAGCACATCCCCGCCAGACGCTGCCGTCACCACCCGCCCGGTCTAGCGTGGCCGCTCAACCGACCGCGGGGTGTCACCTCATGAGTACCGAGCAGCAGAAGACGGTCGAGCCGGACGAGCGCACCGTGCGCCGCGCCGTCGCTGGCGCCGCTATGGGTAACGCCGTTGAGTGGTTCGACTACGCCATCTACGGCTACCTGGCCACGAGCATCGGGCTGAACTTCTTCCCGGACGCCGATCCCACGGTGCAGCGGCTGCTCACCTTCTCCTTCATCGCGATCCCGTTCGTGCTCCGGCCGCTCGGTGGGATCATCCTGGGCCCGCTCGGTGACAAGTTCGGCCGCCGCCGGGTGCTGGCCACGACCATCGTGCTGATGTCGGGCGCCACGTTCTGCATCGGTCTCATCCCGAACTACGCCACCATCGGGATGCTCGCGCCGATCCTGCTGCTGGGGGCCCGGCTCGTGCAGGGCTTCTCCACCGGCGGCGAGTACGGCGGCGCGGCGACGTTCATCGCCGAGTACGCCCCGGACGCCCGGCGCGGGTTCTTCGGCAGCTTCCTGGAGTTCGGCACACTCGCCGGTACCGTGCTCGGCGCGGCACTCGCGACAGCCGTACAGGTAGGACTGCCGGATGCGGCGCTCAACAGCTGGGGCTGGCGCATCCCGTTCCTGCTCGCGGGCCCGCTTGGCTTGATCGGGTTCTACCTGCGCAGCAGGCTGGAGGACACTCCGGCTTTCCGCAGCGCCGAGGCGGCGGGGGAGACGTCGAGGGCTCCGTTCACGGAGGTGGTCGCCACCGTCTGGCCGCAGATCCTCAACCTCATTGGGTTCGTGATCCTGCTCAACGTCGCGGTCTACACGCTGCTGACCTACATGCCGACCTACCTGACGCAGGTGCTCGGGATCAGCGAGACGGAGTCGTTGCTCGTCCTGGTCGGGGTCATGCTCGTGATGCTGATGGTGATCGTCCCGGTCGGCGCGCTGTCCGACCGGATCGGCCGCAGGCCGCTGCTGCTCGGCTCGGCCATCGGCTTCCTGCTGCTGAGCTACCCCGCGATCAGCCTGATCGGCATGCGTGGTGCGCTGCCGGTGACCGTGGGGATCGCCATCCTCGGCGGGCTGCTGGTGCTCATGCTCGGCACCATCGGCTCGGCGCTGCCCGCGATGTTCCCGACCCGCAACCGCTACGGCGGCTTCTCCATCGGGTACTCGACGTCCACGGCGGCCTTCGGCGGCACCGCACCACTGGTGATCACAGCGTTGATCGCCGGCACCGGCAACACGTCGATCCCGGCGTACTACTTGATGGGTGCGGCGGCCATCGCGATCGTGCCGATCCTGCTGATGCCCGAGACCGCCCGGATCTCGATCTCCCACCCGACCGCGATCCCGGGCCGGGAACGCGCGGCCGCTCCCGCCTAGCGCTCGGACCGAACCCACAGCTGGAGGTCGGCACATTGAGGTGATCCGGTGCTGGCTAGACTCGACGGCATGTTGGACGTGGGGGGCATCTCCAAGCGGTTCGGGAAGCTCCAGGCGCTCGATGACGTGACGTTCTCGGTGCACCCCGGTGAGGTGTTCGGGTTCGTCGGCGGCAACGGGGCCGGCAAGACCACCACCATGCGCATCGTGCTCGGGGTGCTGTCCGCCGACGCGGGCGAGGTGCGGTGGAAGGGCTCGCCCGTCGACTCCGACCTGCGCAGGCGCATCGGTTACATGCCCGAGGAGCGCGGTCTCTACCCGAAGATGAAGGTCGGCGAGCAGCTGCGGTACCTGGCCCGGCTGCACGGGCTGGGCAGCGCCGAGGCGAACGCGGCGGTGCGGCACTGGACCGATGCACTCGGCATCGCGGCCCGCGTGGGCGACGAGGTGCAGAAGCTGTCGCTGGGCAACCAGCAGCGCGTGCAGCTGTGCGCGGCGTTGGGCCACGACCCGGAGGTGCTGGTGCTCGACGAGCCGTTCTCGGGGCTCGACCCCACCGCCGTCGAGGTGATGAGCAGCGTGCTGCGCGACAAGGCCAACGGCGGGGTCCCGGTGATCTTCTCCAGCCACCAGCTGGAGCTGGTGGAGCGGCTCTGCGACCGGATCGGCATCATTGCCGCTGGCCGCATGGTCGCGGTCGGCACCGTCGACGAACTGCGAGAGCGGGACACCGCGTCGGTCGTCGACGTGCATGGGCCCGCGGTGGGCTGGGCCGACGGCGTCTCGGGCATCGAGGTCATAGGCGGGGACGGTGGCGCGCACACCCGTATCCGGATGGCGACCGGCACCGACGACCAGGACGTCCTGCGGGCGGCGCTGGCCGCAGGGCCGGTGCACGAGTTCCGGCGCTGGCATCCGCCGCTGACCGAGCTATACCACGACGTCGTCAACTCCGGGCCTGCCGCCGGTGTCGAGGTACCGGCATGAGCGCCCCGCTCACCGCGCGTCAGGCGGTGCTGCTCGTGGCGCGCCGCGAGCTCGTCACGCAGGTCCGCTCCCGCAGCTTCGTGATCGGGCTGGTGATCACGCTTGTCCTTTTCGGCGGCGTGTTCCTGATCACCGGCTACATCAGCAGTCAGGCCTCGAGCAAGACCCTGGGTGTCACCGCGCAGGCGGCGCAGCTGCGACCGGCGCTGGAGGAGTCCGCGCGGGCCCAGGACATCGAGCTGACGATCCGGGAGATCGACGCGGGCACCGGACGGGCGCAGGTGGCCGACGGAGAGCTCGACGCCCTGCTCACCGGTGAACCCGGCGGCTACCAGCTGCTCGGCCTCGACACGGTCGACAGCGACCTGCAGGCGGTGGTCACCAGCGCGATCCAGCAGCAGACGCTCACCATGGCGCTCGCCGGTACGGGCGTGGACCAGGCACAGCTCGCGGCGCGGTCGCAGCTGGCCGTCGACACCCTGGAGCCCGTCGACCCCGACGCCGGGCAGAAGCTCGCGATCGCCCTGGTCGGCACGTTCCTGCTGTTCTTCTCCGTCAGCACCTACGGGGGGCTGGTGGCGAGCGGTGTCGTCGAGGAGAAGCAGAGCCGGATCGTCGAGCTGCTGCTGGCGACGATCAAGCCCCGGCACCTGCTGGCCGGGAAGATCATCGGACTCGGTGCGGCCGGACTGTTGCAGCTGGTGATCCTCAGTGCGATCGGCACGGTGGGCGCCCTGGCCGCCGGTCTGCTGACGGTGCCTGGCGCCACCGTCGGGATGTTCGCGATGGTGATCGTCTGGTACCTGCTCGGCTTCTTCCTCTACGCCGCGCTCTACGCGGCCGTCGGTTCGACGGTGTCCCGGCAGGAGGAGCTCGGCACGGTCCTCGCCCCGATGATCCTCCTGTTGATCATCCCGCTCGTCCCGACGCTGAACCTGCTGCCGAACGACCCCCGCAACGAGCTGGCGGCCGTGATGTCGTTCGTGCCGTTCTTCTCGCAGGTGGTGATGCCGGCCCGGTACGCCCTCGGCGTCGCGTCGCTGGGCGAGGTGCTGATCTCCGCACTGATCGCAGTGATCGCCATCGTGGTGGTGGTACGACTGGCTGGCCGCGTCTACCAAAACTCGGTACTACGCACCGGCGCCCGAGTAACCCTCCGCGAAGCCCTCCGCACCTGACCCCCCACCCCCCGCGAGTCGGTACGAAGTGGTGCGCGAGTCGGTACGATCTGGCGCCGATCAACTACGCGGTCCGCTTCTGCCGGCGTCCACTCGGTGGTGCCGCCGTTCACCTATCGCGCGGCCTTGACCTGCTCGTAGCGGGCCAGCGCCTCGAGCCGCTCGGCCTTGTGGTCGACGATCGGCTCCGGGTAGCCCTCTGGGATGCCGCCGGGCAACGCCCAGGGCTGGTGCACCTTCTTCCCTCCGACGCCACGCAGCTCGGGCACGAACGCCCGCACGTAATCGCCGTCGGGGTCGAACTTCTCCCCCTGGGTGACGGGGTTGAACACCCGGAAGTACGGCGCCGCGTCGGTGCCGCTGCCGGCAGTCCACTGCCATCCATGCTGGTTGGAGGCCAGGTCCCCGTCCACGAGCAACCGCATGAAGTGCCGCGCGCCCCACCACCACGGCAGGTGCAGGTCCTTGATCAGGAAGCTCGCAACGATCATGCGCACCCGGTTGTGCATCCACGCCTGCTCGCGGAGCTGGCGCATCCCGGCGTCGACGATCGGGAAGCCGGTGCGGCCCGCGCACCACGCGTCGAACGCCGCCCGCGCCTGCGCCCCGGAGGCCACGGGTAGCGCGTCGAAGGCCCGGTCGTAGTTCGTGCGCGCGGAGTCGGGGCGGTGAAACAGGACGTCGGCGTAGAACTCGCGCCACGCGATCTCGGTACGGTAGGTCTGCGCCGACGCGCTGCGTCGCGAGGCCAGGTCGGCCAGCATCGTGCGCGGATGGATCAGCCCGTACTTGAGGTACACCGACATCCGCGACGTGCCCGAGATGTCGGGCCGATCGCGGTCCTCGCCGTAGGTGTCGACGGCGTCGTCGAGGAACGTCCGCCACCGCCGGTGTGCGGCATCCTCGCCGGCGTCGGGCAGCGTCGCCTGGACGGGGTCGTCGGCGGGCAGCCGGACCGCTCGCGACTCGCCGTCCAGCTCCACCGGATCGATCCAGTCGACGGTGAACGCGTCGGTGTCAGCGGGTCCGCGCCACCCGTGCTGAGCCCACGCCCGACGGAACGGGGTGAAGACGCGGTACGGCTCGCCGTCAGCCTTGCGCACCCGCCCGGGCGCCACCGCGTAGGGAGAGCCGGTGCGTACGAGCTTGCGCCCGTCCCCGGTCAGTACCTTGTCGACGGCCTCATCGCGCGCGCGGCCGTAGGGACCGAAGTCGGCTGCGACATGCACCGTCGCGGCGTCGGCGGCCCCGGCGATTCGCGGTACGACCTCGGCCGGGTCGCCGCGCACGATCAGCAGCCTCCCTCCGAGAGCGTCATCAAGGGCGCGCAACGAGCGGTAGAGGAACGTCCGCCGCGCTGCACCGGCCGGGCCGAGCAGAGCCGGGTCGAGCACGAACAGCGCGAGGGATCGTGGCGCGGCGTCCGCAGCGGCGAGGAACGTGGGCTGGTCAGCGACCCGCAGGTCGCGACGGAACCAGATGACAGCGGAGTCCACGATCGATGACCGTAACCAAGGGGAAGCGTGGCCCGCCCGGCAGGTTCGGAGACCTCGATCATGCGGTTTCTGATCAGCGCTCGTCCATCGGCAGGTATCGGCGTTCGGTCGCACCGGTGTAGAGCTGACGCGGGCGCCCGATCCTCGTGGCCGGCTCGTTGATCATCTCCTTCCAGTGCGCGATCCAGCCCGGCAGCCGGCCGAGCGTGAACAGGACCGTGAACATCTTCGTGGGAAACCCCATGGCGCGGTAGATCACACCGGTGTAGAAGTCGACGTTCGGGTAGAGCTTGCGCTCCACGAAGTAGTCCTCGGCCAACGCCGTCTCCTCCAGCTCCTTGGCGATGTCGAGCAGCGGGTCGGTGACGCCGAGCTTCTTCAGGATCTCATCCGCCGTCTGCTTGACGAGCTTCGCGCGCGGGTCGTAGTTCTTGTAGACGCGGTGCCCGAAGCCCATGAGCCGCACGCGTTCCTCGCGGTTCTTGACTCGGTTGACGAACGCCGCGACATCGCCCGACTCCTCGTCTCGGATGCGTGCCAGCATCTCCAGCACGGCCTGGTTCGCCCCACCGTGCAGCGGCCCGAACAGCGCGTTGATGCCCGCCGAGACGCTCGCGAACAGGTTGGCCTGCGACGACCCGACCAGCCGGACGGTGGACGTGGAGCAGTTCTGCTCGTGGTCGGCATGCAGGATCAACAGCACCTCGAGCGCGCGGACGACGTCGGGGTCGATCTCGTAGGGCTCGGCGGGGAAGCCGAACGTGAGCCGCAGGAAGTTCTCGACGAACCCGAGCGAGTTCTCCGGGTAGAGGAACGGCTGGCCGATGGATGTCTTGTAGGCGTACGCCGCGATCGTCGGGACCTTGGCCAGCAGCCGGATGGTCGACAGCTCGACGGCATCGGCGTCGAACGGGTCGAGGCTGTCCTGGTAGAAGGTGGACAGCGCACTGACCGCGCTGGACAGGACCGGCATCGGGTGCGCGTCGCGCGGAAAGCCGTCGAAGAAGCGCCGAAGGCTCTCGTGCAGCAGCGTGTGCCGGCTGATCTGGCTCCGGAACTCGGCCAGCTCGGACGGCGTCGGCAGCTCGCCGTAGATCAGCAGGTAGCTCGTCTCGAGGAACGTGGAGCCCTCGGCGAGCTGGTCGATCGGGTAACCGCGGTAACGCAGGACCCCGGCGTCGCCGTCGATGTAGGTGATCGCCGAGGTGCACGACGCGGTGTTGCCGAAGCCGGAGTCGAGCGTGACCATCCCGGTGGCGGGGAGGAGCTTGCCGATGTCGACCGCGGAGGGGCCCTCGGTTGCGGTTCTGATCGCCATCTCGTGCTCACCGCCGGGGTGACGCAGGATGGCGGTCGTGGTCTCGTCGGCCATGTAGAGCTTCCCTCACACTCAGGTGCTGCGCGGTTGAGCACCACGCTAGTGCGCCGGGACTACTCCGTCGGGCCGCGGTAGCGCCAGAATACCGGGAACACCGACACCACGACGATCGTACCCACGACGACCGCGACGCCGCCGACGGTGGCTGCCGCTCCCGGCCCGATGCCCGCCCCGGCCGACCCGTGCCACAGGTCCGCCACCCGCGGCCCGCCGGTCACCACCACGATGAACACGCCCTGCATGCGTCCGCGCATCTCGTCGGTGGCCACCGTCTGCAACATCGAGGATCGGAAGACGGCGCTGACCAGGTCGGCCGCCCCACCGACGGCGAGCAGCACCACAGCCAGCCACAGGGCGTCGGTCAGGCCGAACAGCGCGACGGCCAGGCCCCACACGCAGACCGCGACCGTCACCGCGACGCCTTGGCGCCGGATCCGGTGCAGCCAGCCGGAGAACAGCCCGCCGATCACGGTTCCCAGCGGGATCGCCGCGAACAGCAGGCCCAGGGCGATGCCCCCGCCGGGCGGGTCGCCGAAGACCGTCTCGGACATCTCCGGGAACAGCACCCGGGGCATCCCGAACGCCATCGCGACGATGTCGACGAGGAAGGAGACGAGCAGCACCTTGTGCATCGCCGCGTACCGGAAGCCCGCGAGCACCTCGCGCACCCCCGCCCGCGCCCTGCCGCCCGCCGCGCTCGGCGGCGGCACGGCGGGCAGCCGCCAGGTCGCCCACAGCGTCGCGAGCAGCGCGATCGCATCGAGCAGGTACAGCGTCGGCAACCCGATGACGGGGATGAGCACCCCAGCCAGCAGCGGCCCGACGACGGAACCGAACATGATCACCATCATGTTCAGCGTGTTGGCCGCGGGCAGCTGTTCGGGCGGCAGCAGCCGCGGGAGCACCGCGTTGCGGGTGGTCTGGTTGACGGCCAGGAACGCGGACTGCACCGAGAACAGCGCGAGGATGAGCCACACCCCGCCCACGCCGCCCGCCGCGGTGACCCACAGCGTCAGCGAGCTCGCCGCGATCCCGGTGCCGGTGCCGAGCAGCAACACCCGCCGGTCCACGGCGTCGGCGATCGCGCCGCCCCAGAGCCCGAAGACGACGATCGGGACCAGCCCGAACAGCCCGGTCAGGCCGACGTAGGCCGAGGAGCCGGTGAGCTGGTAGATCTGCGTCGGCACGGCGACGACGGACAGCTGGGCACCGATCACCGTCACGATCCCGGCGACCCAGAGGCGCCGGTAGGAGTCGGTGCGCAGCGGACGGGTGTCGGCGAGCGCGCCCCGGTTCACCCCGGGCAGCCGGCGGGCGCCCGGGAGCCGCCGCGTCGGCGCGTCCGGGTCGGGCACCGTCACGGCGTCAGGCTTACCACGCGGCAGTGGCGGTAGCGGAGTGGTGTTCGTTACCGCCGGTCAACGTAAGAGCAGATCAGGTCAGGGCGCCAGCCTGCGGACCTTCCACGTGCGGTTCAGACCGTCGAGCTCGAACCGCAGCCGGTCGTGCATCCGGTTGCTGCGGCCCTGCCAGAACTCCACCCGCTCCGGGACGATGCGCCATCCGCCCCAGTGCGGCGGCAGCGGTACCATCTCCTCGCTGGCGAATCGCTGGGTGACACCGGCGAGCGCGTCGTCGAGCAGCCGGCGATCGCGCACCACCACCGACTGCGCCGACGCCCACGCGCCGAGCTGCGATCCCCGCGGGCGGGTGACCCAGTACGCCCGGGTCTCCTGGGGTGTCACGAGCTCGACGGTGCCGCGCACGTGCACCTGCCGGTGCAGGGCATACCAGGGGAAGGTCGCGCAGGCGTAGCGCGTGGCGCGCAGCTCATGGCTCTTGACGGAGGTGTAGTTGGTGAAGAAGACGACCCCGCGAGCGTCGAGGCCCTTGCAGAGCACGGTGCGTGAGGACGGGCGGCCGTCCTCTCCCGCGGTGGCCAGCACCATCGCGTTGGCCTCGACGACCCCCGCGTCATCGGCCGCGGCGAGCCAGGTCGCCAGCTGCTCATACCAGGTCGGGGCTAGCGCGTCGACGTCGAGACCTTCGCTGCAGTAGTCCACCCGCATCTCGGCCGGCTGTTCCGCCATCGCACCTCTTCCCGGTAGCCGGCCTGCCACGCTCGGTGATCTGGCGGCTTGCGGGCCGGTGACCGATGCCACCACCATGCACCGTTGCCTCCTGGTGGCGGCGGAGGCAGAGTGACAGCGACTACGTTAGCCGTCACAAGCGGCTGGGGGCAGCCCGCGAACCGGACGAACACCCGACTTGCGGGCGAACCCCGGCCACCGGCGCCACCTGTGCCGGTGGCCGGGACCCGGGTCGAGACCACGAGAAGGAGGACGCGGTGACCACTGCGCCGACCTCGGAGATCGCGCCGATCGACCAGCCCGCTGGAGCGATACCCTCATCCACGTTCACATCCGGCCTCGAGGGCCACGTCGCCTTCCGCACCGAGATCGCCGAGCCTGACAAGGACGGCGGGGTGCTGCGCTACCGGGGCGTCGACATCGAGGATCTCGTCGGGAGGGTGACGTTCGGCAACGTCTGGGCGCTGCTCGTCGACGGCCGCTTCGGGTCGGGCCTGCCACCGGCCGAACCGTTCCCGATTCCGGTGCACACCGGTGACGTCCGCGTCGACGTGCAGGCCGCGCTCGCCATGCTCGCCCCGTACTGGGGCTACCGCCCGCTGCTTGACATCACCGCCGACGAGGCCCGCGACCAGCTCGCGCGCGCGTCGGTGATGGCCCTGTCGTACGTGGCGCAGTCCGGGCGCGGGATCGGCGTGCCCGCCGTGCCGCAGTCCCGCATCGACGAGTGCACCACGATCACCGAACGGTTCATGACGCGCTGGCGCGGCGAGCCCGACCCGGCGCACATCAAAGCCGTGGACGCGTACTGGGTGTCGGCCTGCGAGCACGGCATGAACGCCTCGACGTTCACCGCGCGCGTCATCGCCTCCACCGGTGCCGACGTCGCGGCGGCGCTGTCGGGCGCGATCGGTGCCATGTCCGGCCCGCTGCACGGCGGCGCGCCGGCACGGGTGCTCCCGATGATCGCCGAGGTGGAGCGCACCGGGGACCCCGTCGGCCTGGTTCGGAGCATCCTCGACCGCAAGGAAAGACTCATGGGCTTCGGGCATCGGGTGTACCGCGCCGAGGACCCGCGGGCCCGAGTGCTGCGCCGTACCTGCCAGGAGCTCGCGGCCCCGCGCTACGAGGTGGCCCTGGCGTTGGAGCAGGCGGCGCTGGCGGAGCTGCGCGAGCGGCGTCCGGACCACCCCATCGAGACCAACGTCGAGTTCTGGGCGGCAGTGATCCTGGACTTCGCCGAGGTGCCAGCGCACATGATGCCGGCGATGTTCACCAGCGCCCGCACCGCGGGCTGGTCGGCGCACATCATGGAGCAGAAGCACGAGAACAAGCTGGTCCGCCCGTCGGCGCAGTACATCGGCCCCAGTCCCCGCACACCCGAGGACGTCGAGGGCTGGGTCAACCTCGAGCACCCTTGATCCTGCTTACCGCCGGGCGAACGTGTCGAGCGCGCTGAGTATCCGCTCGCGCTTGGTGTCGCTGCCCTGAGGCCCGGAGTCTGCGAGGACGACGAGCTCCGCGTCGGGCCAGTACCCGAGGTTCCCCTCGCCGACGTCGAGCATCCCCTGGTCGTACGGCTCGATCGGCGGGTCACCCCGAAGAGGGTGGGCTGTATCAGCACTGCCTTGCCAAGGTTCTGCTTACCAGACCTTGCTGCTGCTGCGAGGGGGAACTGGGTCAGCGTGACCCGTGAGCTAGGGAGTGGAGATGGCAGCCGAAGCTGAAAGCATGTACTACCCGCAAGGACGCGCGGTCTACGTCATGACCAACCAGGACGTTGGCAACGCGGTGACGGTCTTCGACCGGGCCGCAGACGGGACCCTGACCCCGGCCGGAACGGTTCCGACGGGAGGGCTCGGTGCCGGTGGAACGTCTCCGGCTGATCCGTTGGGGTCGCAGGGAGCTTTGATTCTGGGCAAGGACGGCCGCTTCCTGTTCGCGGTGGACGCTGGCAGCAACGAGGTCTCGGTGCTCGCCGTCGACGGAACCGGGCTGACGCCGGTCGACCGGGTCTCCTCGGGAGGCGTACGACCGGTCAGTCTGACCCTCCACGATCACCTGCTCTACGTGCTCAACAGCACCGATGAGACCATCGCCGGGTTCACCGTGGACGCTGACGGGAAGCTGTCGGCCCTGGCCGGCTCCACCCAGTCGCTGATCGGAGGGGACAACCCCGCAGCTCCCGCTCAGGTGGGTTTCACCCCAGGCGGGAGTCACCTCGTGGTGACCGAGAAGGGGACAGATGTGATCGATGTCTTCCCCGTTGACGAGGCCGGGCGCGCCTGTCCACCGGTTCGCAACGACTCCTCTGGCCCGGTCCCGTTCGGCTTCACCTTCGCGGGTGCGGACCTGCTGATCGTCTCCGAGGCCTCCGGTGCGACCTCTTCCTACCGGGTGGTCAAGGACGGCACCCTCGAGGTGATCAGTGGATCGGTGTCCTCGACCCAGCAAGCCACGTGCTGGGTGGTGACGAATAGTACCGTCGATCCGCGCTATGCCTACACGTCGAACACCGGCAGCGGCTCGATCTCGGGTTATCGCATCGATCCCGACGGTGCCCTGAGCCTGCTGGATCCCGATGGCCGTACGGCTGTGACCGGCGATTCCAGCCTCCCGGTCGACAACACTGTGAGCAGCGACGACCAGTTCCTGTACGTGCTCACCGGTGGTTTCAGCGAGCTGACCATCAGCGGGTTCCGGATCGAGTCGGACGGGAGCCTCACTGCTGTACCCGGCGCTGGGGGACTGCCGCTCGGCACCCAGGGCATCGCTGCGAACTGACCGCGACACCGCGATGAGGAACGTCCATGACGGTTGACACCGCCGCTGCCGGTGGCGCCGGTCGCGATCCACGCTTGCCGCATTCTGCCGACACGGTCGTGGTGTACTCCGACCTGAACTGTTCGTTCGCTCACCTCGCCATGCACCGGCTGCACGAAGCCCGGCACCGGCTCGGGTTGGTCGGGCGGATCTGGTTCGATCATCGGGCGTTCCCGTTGGAGCTGTTCAACGGGTCCGTCAACGACCGTCCGGGGGTCGACTCGGAGATCTCGGTGGTGGGTGCGCTGGCGCCTGCTGCAGGGTGGCGGCTGTGGCGGAGTCCGGACTGGACCTATCCCGTCACAACGTTACCGGCGATGGAAGCGGTGCAGGCGGCGAAGGCTCAAGGGTGGCTGGCCAGTGAGGCATTGGCTCGGGGTCTGCGGCGGGCTTTCTGGGCGGACAGCAGGTGCATCTCCATGCGGCACGTGATCCTCGACGTGGCGGCCGCGACCCGCGTGGTAGAGGTCAACGAGCTGGCCGCGGCGCTCGACAGCGGATCGGCCCGTTCGGCGGTGATGGCTCAGTTCGAGTCCGCGCGGGAGGGACGGGTGCGGTGCAGCCCGCACGTCTTCCTGCACGACGGTATGAGTTCGGCCAACCCCGGGATCACCGTGCGGTGGGTCAACGGCGACTTCGGAGAGGGCTTTCCGGTGATCGACACCGACGACCCCACCGTGTACGAGCCGCTGCTCCGCCGAGCCGCCGAGCTCGCCGGAGTGAGCCCCCACAGCCTCGCGTGACGCGAGAGGCTGTGGGGGCTCACGTGCGGGCCGCCCTCGGCGGTTCAGGCGGTGGCGGCCACCGTTGCCGGCTCGAGGGCGAGCTCGAGAACCTCGTCCACGTCGGCCACCGGGTGTACCCGCAGCTGCCCGCGGACGGACTCCGGCAGGTCGTCGAGGTCGGGTTCGTTGCGCTTCGGGATGATCACATCGGTGAGTCCCGCCCGGTGCGCGGCCAGCAGCTTCTGCTTGACCCCGCCGATCGGGAGCACATGACCCTGCAGCGTGACCTCACCGGTCATGCCGACGCTCGACCGCACCGGGCGGCTCGAGGCGAGCGAGGCCAGTGCGGTCACCATCGTGATGCCCGCGCTCGGGCCGTCCTTCGGCACCGCACCTGCCGGCACGTGAACGTGCAGCTTGCGGGTGGCCAGGTCGTCCGCGAGTCCCTTGGATCGCAGGTAGGACAGCGCGATCGAGACCGACTCCTTCATGACGTCCCCGAGCTGACCGGTGAGCGTGAGATCGGGGTCGCCGTCCATCGCGGTCGCCTCGATGAACAGGACGTCGCCTCCGGCTCCGGTGACCGCGAGTCCGGTCGCCACACCCGGCACCGCGGTCCGCTCGGCTGACTCCGGGGTGAACCGCGGTCGTCCCAGGAACGTGACGAGGGCGTCGGCGTCGATGTGCACCGGGGCCGTCGCGTCGCCGTCGAGCGCAACGGCCACCTTGCGCAGGACCTTGGCCAGGCCCCGCTCCAGCTGCCGCACGCCCGCCTCGCGGGTGTACTCAGCGGCGATCATCCCGAGCGCCACCT
Source organism: Mycobacteriales bacterium (assembly GCA_038257875.1). Classification (GTDB taxonomy): domain Bacteria; phylum Actinomycetota; class Actinomycetes; order Mycobacteriales; family Pseudonocardiaceae; genus Pseudonocardia. The sequence goes on along the minus strand of JBBSQN010000060.1, from coordinate 5,477 downwards.
CGGAGAACTCGACGTCGGAGGTCTCCAGCCCGGCCTTCTCGATCTGCCGGGGCAGCAGGTGGTCGCGCGCGATGGCGACCTTCTCCGCCTCGGTGTAGCCGTCGAGGGTCACCATCTCCATCCGGTCGGCCAGCGGGCCGGGGATGGTGTCGGCGACGTTGGCCGTCGCCAGGAACAGCACGTCGGACAGGTCGAGATCGACCTCGAGGTAGTGGTCGCGGAACGTGTGATTCTGTGCCGGGTCGAGCACCTCCAGCAGCGCCGAGGACGGGTCGCCGCGGAAGTCCGCGCCGAGCTTGTCGATCTCGTCGAGCAGCACGACCGGGCTCATCGAGCCCGCCTCCCGGATGGCGCGGACGATCCGGCCGGGCAGCGCGCCGACGTAGGTGCGCCGGTGGCCGCGGATCTCGGCCTCGTCGCGCACGCCGCCGAGGGCGACCCGCACGAACTTCCGCCCCAGCGCGCGGGCAACCGACTCACCCAGCGACGTCTTGCCGACGCCGGGCGGGCCGACGAGGGAGAGCACAGCACCCGAGCCGCGCCCGCCGACCGTGGTCAGCCCACGGCGGTTGCGCCGCGCGCGGACCGCCAGGAACTCGACCAGCCGCTCCTTGACGTCGTCGAGGCCGGCGTGGTCGGCGTCGAGGATCGCCCGGGCGGCGACCAGGTCGTCGGTGTCCTCGGTCGTGGAGTTCCACGGGATGTCGAGGATGGTGTCGAGCCAGGTGCGGATCCAGCCCGACTCCGGGCTCTGGTCCGACGCCCGCTCCAGCTTGCCGACCTCGGTCAGCGCGGCCTTGCGGACGTGTTCGGGGAGCTCGGCGTTCTCCACGCGGGTGCGGTAGTCGTCGGCGCCCTCGGGCTCGTCCTCACCCAGCTCCTTGCGGATCGCAGCCAGCTGCTGGCGCAGCAGGAACTCGCGCTGGGTCTTCTCCATGCCCTCGCGGACGTCGGTTGCGATCTTCTCCGAGACCTCCTGCTCCGCGACGTGCTCGCGGGTCCACTCGATCAGCAGCTCCAGCCGCTTGACGACGTCGGTCTCGGCGAGCAGCTGGGCCTTGTGTCCGAGGTCGAGGTAGGACGCCCAGCCCGCGGTGTCGGCGAGCTGGCCGGGATCGGTGATCTGCTGCACCGAGTCGATCACCTGCCACGCGCCCCGCTGCTGCAGGATCCCGACGACGAGGGCCTTGTACTCCTTGGCGAGCTCCGTCATCCGACCCGTGACGGGCTGTTCGGGCACCGGCGTGGCTTCCACCCACAGCGCGGCGCCGGGGCCGGTCACGCCGGACCCGATCTGCGCGCGCTCCTCGCCGCGCACGACAGCGGCCTTCTCGCCGTTGGGGAGCCGGCCGACCTGTTCGAGGACGGCCACCGTGCCGACGGCGGCATATCTGCCGTCGAGGCGGGGGACGACCAGCACCCGGTGGTCCACGCTGTTCGCCGCGTCGACCGCCGCCTGGATCTCCGGCTGGTCCAGCCGGACGGGAACCACCATGCCGGGCAACACCACCGAATCGGCGAGCGGGAGCACCGGCAGCTTCAGCGTCTCTGTCATGCCCGACTAAACGCTTACACCGTTGCCGGAATTCCGGCGCTGGTGCCTGTCCGCTGCGAGTGAACGCAGGAACCATGAGCCGGGTCGGCTCAGCGTCCGAGGCCGTCGATCACTTCTGCCCCGGGAAGGGTGGCAGCCAGCGCCCCCGGCAGGGCGAGCTTCGAGCGTCGCACCCCGCTGCCGATCACGACCGCGGGTGCGACGACCACCGCCGTGTCGACGAGCAGCGGCCAGCTAGCGGGCAGCCCGACCGGCGTGAGGCCGCCGTACTCCATGCCGGTGCGCGCGACGGCGTCGTCCATCGGTGCGAACGACGCCTTGCGCGCGGCGAGCCGCTTGCGGACCAGCCCGTTGACGTCGGCCCGGGTCGTCGAGAGCACCAGACATGCCGCGTACCGGGTGTCCTCACCGCGGCGCCCCGCGACGACGACGCAGTTGGCGGACCCGTCCAGCGGCGAGGAGTAGGCGGCACAGAACGCGGCGGTGTCGGCCAGCTCCGGATCGATCTCCGCGACGCCGACGTGGGCGGCGTCGGCCGGGTCGAGTGCCTTCAGGGCGAGGGCGACCGGATCGGCAAGGAGATCGGGACGGTCGAGGGCTGGGACGGCGCGGAGCGTGCCCAGCACCGTCCAGTCGGGTGCGCTCACCAGCGTTGACCGCCACCCTGCACGCCGGTCACGGCGGGCTTGACGTCGACGATGTAGATGAGCACGGCCACGAGCGCGGCGATCCAGAACAGCGTGCCGCTGCTTCTCGGCCCATGGAAGACGACGAGCACGAGCGCGCTGGCGCCGGTGATGCCGAGCCACGCCGGCTTGGTGAGTTTGTCGACGGCGGTGAACGCGTCGGCCCGCTGCATGAGCGCGTGGATGAACGCGTAGCCACCCACCGGGATCGCCAGCAGCCACAGCCCGAGCAGGACCCAGATGTCGAGGTTGTTGAGCAGGCTCACTCGACCAGAGTACGTGCGCTGGCCAGATGCGCTCATCCTCGGGCCCAGAGCAGCACAGCTCCCCGGAGCTGGGAAGCCTCGGGGAGCTGTCGCGATGTGCAGGGAGTGGACGGACGGGGCCCGCTCGGAGGCTCAGCTGCTGGTTGTGTCGCGTTGTGTCGTTTTCGTCCGGCGGGTGGCCGACGTGTGGTCGGCAGTGCTCGGGGCGGTGCGGTTGGCGGCCTTGCGGGTGGTGCTGCGGGTCTCGTGTGCCACCTCGTCACCAGCTTCGGTGATCGCCTCGGCGGCTTCGCCAGCGAAGCGCTGTGTGGCGCGGGCGACACGCTCACCGGTGGACCTCGTCTGCCGGGTCACGGTCGAGAGGATCTTCTCGGTGGTGTCGTGGGCCTCGTTCACCAGGCCGTCGACGCGAGCGTCGAACTTCTCGGTGTAGGACTCGATGGTCGACAGTGCCGTCTCGACCTGGGGCTGGCTGCGGATCCGGTCCCAGGCCTTCGCGCCGCGCTCGGCGAACCCGGCGTAGGCGTCCGCAGCCTGCGCGCGGAGGTCGGCGACGGCCTTGCGCAGCTCGTCGGTGGACAGGCGCTGGGGCAGCTCGGCGACGCGGTGCTGCATGTCCTCGGCTTGCGCGGTGGCGCGGGTACGGACCTTGGCGACGGCTTCGGTCACCGTGGTGACGGCGAAGTCACCGACGCCGAGGACGGCCAGCAGTGGGGTGCGGGCCACCTCGGCCCGCTCGGCGGTGGTCTTGGCAGCCTGTTCGCGGGCCTTGCGGACGTCCGCGGCGGTCGGCAGCGACACGGCCATGACGATCACTCCTCTGGGGTTAAGACGGATCAGTGGTTGAGCCGGGGACGACGCGCTGGTCGTTCACCCGCCGGAACGACTGGTAGATGTCGAGGAGCACCTGCTTCTGGCGCTCCGTCAGGGTCGGATCGGTGAGCACGGCGTCGGTGACGATGCTTGCCGGGCGCTCGTCGAGGATCCCGGCTTTCACGTACAGGGCCTCTGCGGAGATCCGCAGACCCTTGGCGATCTGCTGGAGGATCTCGGCGGACGGCTTGCGCAGCCCGCGCTCGATCTGGCTGAGGTAGGGGTTGCTGACACCGGCGGTCCGGGCGAGCTGACGCAGGGAGACCTGCGCACCCTCGCGCTGACTGCGGATGTAGCTGCCGATGTCGTCGACCGCCTGCCCCACGGCGTGACCGGCCTGCTCGACCACCTGGCCGACCTGCTCGACCACGCGTCCGACGCGTTCCCCGGGGTCGTCCCCTTGTGGAGGCGTCTTCTTCGCCGCCGGCTCCGGGGTTGTCGGCTTCGGGATGGTCACTGCCGCGCACCTCCGTCCCTGCCGAAGGCGACGTTACGCCCCACTGCTAACTCTTGCAAGCAGCGTGCTTGCGCTGGTGGGATGGCATGCGCCACAGCGACCTGTGCCCTCAGCCCCCGAACGCCAGCTGCCCCACCGTGTAGATCACCAGACCGGCGAGCGCGCCGACCACCGTGCCGTTAATGCGAATGAACTGCAGGTCGCGGCCCACCTGCAGCTCCACTTTGCGAGAGGTTTCCTCGGCGTCCCAGCGGGACACCGTGTCGGTGATCAGTGTCGTGATCTCGCGCCGGTAATGCCGCACGACGTAACCGGCCGCGTCGGCGAGCCAGCCGTCGACCTTGCCACGCAGCTCGGCGTCCGAGCTCAGTCGCTTGCCGAAGCTGACCAGCCCCTCGCGTACCCGGGTGCGCAGCGTGCTCGACGGGTCGGCTGCCGCGTCGAGGATCAGGCCCTTCACCGTGCCCCAGGCCTGGCCGATGAACTTCTGCACGTCGGGATGGCCGACGATCTGCTGCTTGATCCGCTCGGTGCGCTCGATGGTCTCCGGGTCGCTCTGCAGGTCGGTGGCGAACTCGACGAGGAACGTGTCGACGGCGCTGCGCAGCGGGTGATCCGGATCGGTCTTGACCGCCCACGCGAAGTTCTGCACCTCCAGGAAGACCCGATCGGCGATGAGGTCGTCGACGAACCGGGGCGACCACGATGGGGACCGCTGGTGAACGATGCTCAGCACCATGTCGTGGTTGGCCGTCACCCAGTCGTAGGCACGGTCGCACACCAGGTCGACGAGTCGGTGGTGCGCCCCGTCGGCCAGCACGCCCTGCAGGACCGTGCCCAGCGGCGGCCCGATCGGGCGCTCCATCAGCTTGCGGACCAGTACCTGCTCGATGACCTCCTGGACGTCGTCGTCGCGCAGCACGGTGACAACGCCGCGAGCCAGGGTGGCGAGCTCGGCCGTGAGACGGTCGGCGTTGGCCGGCTGACCGATCCACGCGCCCACCCGTAACGAGACCTCGATGCGGGCGAGCTTGTCGCGCACCACGGTCTCGGCCAGGAAGTTCTCGCCGACGAAGTCGCCGAGGCTGTCGCCGAGCACGTCCTTCTTCGTCGGGATGATCGCCGTGTGCGGGATCGGCAGTCCCAGCGGCCTGCGGAACAGCGCCGTGACCGCGAACCAGTCGGCCAGGGCCCCGACCATCCCGGCCTCGGCCATGGCCCGCAGGTACCCGATCCACCCTGGGCCGTCGTTCACCTCCCACCAGCGCGCCAGCAGGAACACGACGGTGACGGCCAGCAGCAGACCGGTGGCGAGGCTCTTCATCCGACGCAGGTCGTGTGCGCGAGTTGCGTCGTTGACGCTGCCGAAGCCGAGACCGACCTCGACGATCGGCCGTGCGCGCGTCGTCGACGCGTCCGTTCGAGGGGGAGGCGAGGTCTGCACGAACCCATAGTGCCCGTCCAGGCGCAGAACCGACGTCTGGACCGCGCGCGCACCGCACGGGTTCGGTGCACAAGCCGGTGCCGGGGGCCCCCGGGGGGGGGCCGGGCCCCGCGGGCAGGGGCGGGGGGGGGTGGGGTGGGGTGGTCCGGGTGGGGGGCGGGGGCCGTGGGGCCCGGGGGCGGCCCCGCCAGGGCCG
>JBBSQN010000059.1:0-31509 GCA_038257875.1 Mycobacteriales bacterium | reverse complement strand
CTCACTGGGCATGGATGACCGAGTTCTAACGGGTTAGGTGAGAAGAGCGGAATGACGGGAGACTGTCACGTTCCGTTCCGTGGGAGCCCGGGGGTGAAAATCCCCCGGGCGACCCGGCGCCTCGGCCAGGCGCCGGTAGCCGGTGACGGCTTCGGTGATGGCTTCCAGTGCCCCGGCCCGGTCCCCGGTCTCCGACAGGCACCCGGAGAGGTTGTTCAGCGACGCCGCGAGGTCGGGGAGGTAGGCGGCGGGGTTGGCCTCGGCCAGGCGCCGGTAGCCGGTGACGGCTTCGGTGATGGCTTCCAGTGCCCCGGTCCGGTCCCCGGTCTCCGACAGCCGCCCGGAGAGGTTGTTCAGCGACGCCGCGAGGTTGGGGAGGTAGGCGGCGGGGTTGGCCTCGGCCAGGCGCCGGTAGCCGGTGACGGCTTCGGTGATGACCTCCAATGCCCCAGCCCGATCCCCGACATCACCCAGCCGATTGGACAGGTTGCCCCGCCAGCCCGCCACCCGGGCGTGGGCGTCCAGATCGAGGGGGTCGGCGGGGTCCGGTGGTTGGCTTCGTCTGGTCGCTACGAGGGCGAGAGCGCACAGCGTCGTATGGCCGAGCGGGATGGTCTCGGACAGCTCGGCGAGCGGCAGCGACGAGTCGTCGCGGTCGGCCAGGGCCAGCAGCGGTGCGGTGAAGGGGCCACCCTGGGCCGCCACCACCGCAAGGACCGGGCGCCACAAACTCGGATGGTGTCTCAGCATTCGGGCGGCCATGTCCGCGGCGCCTTGTTCGTTGCGTTCGGCGGCGCGGCTGATCGTGAGGCAGGCGTTGAGCTGCTCATCGGCGTTCGCCGTGTCGAGACAGCGCGTGAGCAGCTCGTCGTCGGAGCCCAGCTCGCGCAGTATCAGGCGCTCCCCAATGGGGTCGGGGCGCAGCGCCACGGTCTCGGTGTCCGAGTCGGCGGGTAGCAGGGTCTCCACGACGGCTCCCCACTCGGCGCGCCGCATGTCCTCCTTCTCCAGCATCGGCACCGCGCGCAGCGTCGCCTCGACCCGCTGCGGGGTGGGGGCGAGCAGCGTCACGCAGGCCCCGACAGCGGGCAACAACCGCTCTGGTGGCTCGCCCCAGCCCTTCTTCTCACTGACCCGTGTCCAGTAATTGAACTCGCGCTCCAGGATCTCGTCGTAGAGCTGCTCGGGAGAGGTGGGCAGCGCCGCGGTGCCCTGCGCGGCGAGCCAGGCCAGCATGACCAGGTCCAGCGTGGTCCACCGCGGGTTCGATGGGGGCAGGCTCTCCTCGACCGGAGCGGCGCCGAGGTGCTCGGTGAAGGCACGCAGCGCGCGCCGGAAGACCCCGGTCACCGAGGGGTGCCGCCGTGGTAGCTCCAGCGGCGGCAGTGGCGTGTACGGGACTCCGTTCCGGTTCAGGTCACCGGTGATGGTGTTCCACCAGGCGCCGAGGGCACGCGAGGTGAGGACCACGCAGGCTGGCTCGGCCCGTTCACCCAGCGCTTGCAGCAGTGAGATGACCATTCCGGCCCGGACGTCCTCGGGGTAGTCGACGACGACCAGCAACGGCGAGACCACCTCGGCCAACCACTCCAGGTCTGCGGGGTCGGCGTGCTTGCGGAGGAAACCGGTGTACCAGCCCTCGTCGGCCAGGCGCCTGGCCAGCTCCGCGGCCAGGTGGGTCTTGCCCGCGCCACCGACGCCGTGCACCAGCGCGATGCGGGTGCGTTGTTCGGCGTCGGGTGCCTGGCACCAGTCCAGCAGCACGTCGAGCTGGTCCCGGCCGTAGAAGGGCACCACACTGCGGCGGGCCCGCAGCTGCATCAGCGGTCCCTTCTCCGGTTCGGGCGGCAGGTACGGCGGCGCCAGCGGAGCGGTCCTGGGCCAGCGGGGCAGCGGCAGCACGTCGTCGCGGCGCCACGCCACGCCGATGTCGACCGCGACGCCCCACACCCAGGGGCCCCTGGACCGAGCTGCGGTGAGCATCTCGGTGCCCCTGGCGACCGCCGCCTCCCACGACGTCGGAGCGTCACCCGGCCGGTGGGCGGCGCTGGCGACGTCGATGGCGAGGAACGCCCCCGGCCGCTCGACGCTGCCGCGCAGCTGCTCGACCAGCCCGGCGGGCGGCGCCTGGTGCACCGCCTCGCCCCACGGGTAGTCCGAGTGCGGGGCACCGGCCCAGGTCCCGTTCAGCCAGACCACGACGACGGCGTGGCCCGCGCCGCCGCGCGCAGAGTCGAGCGCAACGATCAGGGGATGCAGGCCGGCATCGAGACAGGCGCCGCAGAAGGTGACCGCGAGATCCAGGCAGGTGCCCGTGCGGGGCACCGCGAGCACCTGGTCCGGGGGCCGGACTGTCTGGCGGCCCGGTTCGCTGGAGGTCGGCTCGTGCACGTAGCCGATGTCCCGCTCCGCGAAGATCTCATAGATCCGGCGCGTCCGGTGCCAGGCCGGGTCGTCGGACGGGCCGGGGAGCTGGCTGGCCAGGTCGGCGGGCAGCAACCGGGCTACCACGTCCCGGTGCACGTACTGGGCCAGTGCCCCTGGGGCGACCCCGCGCGCCCACCGCGGCCATGCCGTCACGGCTCGATCATCCCGACCACCTCGTAGCCGGAAACCTTGTCCCACCGCGGCACGTTCACGACCTCCACCGTCACCTGGTGGCTCCCCGGTCCCAGGCCGGGCACGGTGACCTCCCACCGACGTCCGTCACCGGTCATCTGCAGCGGTGCTCCGGTCGCGCCGGAGCGGTCTTCCGTCACCCGTACCCAGGCCGTCGCGTCTCCGGCGTCATCGGCCCCGAGTAGCTCGGCGGTGAGTGTGAACGGATCGCCGGCGACCAGGACGTCGTCGATGTCCAGCCCGAGCCAGGGCCGCTCCGGCTGGTCCCCGCGCAGGGAGGTGAACGGCTCGGCCTCGTGTTCCCGGACATGGGCGACCGCGGCCGCCGTGGTGGCCATCGGCCCGTGCCGGTCCGGGACGACCCGGCGGGCGAGCTCGTCGTTCGTCAGCTCGATAGGGATGGCCGACATCGCCGGCACGGTGCCGTCGCCCCGCCAGCCGTGGTTGGGCTGCCACTCCGCGTCGTCCTTCGTCACCCGCACCTGGCCATCGATGCACACCGCCCGGCTCGGCGTGGCATGCCCGCGGGCGAACAGCGCGAGGACCTGCGGCCGGTCGGGGGAGTCGCGTGTTGGCCAGTCGTCCTCGATCCGCTGGTGCATGTTGAACGCTTCGCGCGCTCGCCTCCGGAACGACTCCTCGGTCGTCATGAGCTCGTGCGGGTAGCGCAGGTCGGACGATTCCTCCCCCTCCTCGCGCACCGCCTGGTAGCGCGGCAGCAGCTCGTAGGTCGAGGGCCACTCCTGCAGGACGGCCGTGGCGTCGCTGAGCAGCCAGCTGGTCAAGGAGCCGATCATGCCGGGACCGACGCGGACGCCGTTGAGCAGCCAGTCCAGCGCCTTCGGTGCGCCTCGATGTGGGGTGCCGAGCGTGACCAGCGTCGCGCAGTACCGCGCCCCGCCCAGCGGGCCGAGCCAGAACCGGGCGACCAGCCCACCCATCGAGTGCGCCACGATGATCACTCGCTTGCGCCGCGCGCCCTCGTCAAGGTCCGCGAGCCGCTGGTCCACCTCGTGCTTCAGCCGCTCGGCCGCAGCCGCTACACCCAGCCGGAAGTCGTAGGGGAACAGCACCACGCTCGCGCCCGGCTTGTGCGGCGGGCCGTCGCAGGCTTGGGCGACGTCGATGTCGTCCGTGCCCAACCCGAAGGTGTTGACCAGCTGACGGACCAGGCCGTCGTAGCCGGGCACAGTCTTCCACGGCAGGACCCGGGTCGACGGCAGGAGACCCGTCGGCCGCAGGATCGGGTGCTCCGCCAGGCTCAGCAGCTTGGGATCGACCAGAGGCTGTACCAGCCCCGGCAGCCCGTGGCCCCACACCGGCAACCCGGCCGCGGTCTCCAGCACGCTGCCGCCGACACCGGGTATCACCACCACAAGGTGCCGAAGCCGCCGCGTCACCAGGACCCCCGATCGTTCGAACGGCCATGGCGAGCGCCGCGCACCGCCCACTCACGTTCGAGTCTATGGACTCTGGTTCGCCGCGCCCGCGGGTTCCGTTACCCGTCGACGGCGAACCGGTCCGACGGTCGTGCAGTCGTCACGGTGTATCCAGCTGGTGCACCAGTTCAGCTGCTGTGGGATCCTGAACAGGGCGCAGCGCCATCTTGAGATCAACGAGCACCTTCCGTGCCCGCGGGCTCCGCGTCCAGGAGTTGTCTGCTGCGCTCATGGTCACGGCAGTCTCAGCGAGCTGTAATCCCTGCGAGCTCTCACCGGCCCTCAGATGTAGTTCCGCAGCCCGGGAGGTAGCGATGAGCGCGCGTCTTCCCGGCGCTGGGGGAATAGCCTTCAGAGAGGCGGGTACGGCCCTCTCGAGGGCACGAGAGTCATGGGCGGACAGCTCTCGATAGGTGGCCTCCACCAGGCCCACCGGTCCGTACTCGCTGAAATTGTGCAACCATGGCACAGTCTCATTCTCGGCAGCAGCCCAGTTGTGAGAGTAGAGGTCCTGTGACCGTGTTACGTGGTCGGCAGCCTGCCTGTTTCCCAGTTGTGCATATCCCCACGCCTGATGGATCACGGCGTTCGACCTGGAGAGGTGATGCGGCGCCACTGTCTCGGCAAGCTGCGTAAGCCTCAGCATGTTGTGGGCTTCCTTTTCGCTGCCATAAAGGTGCGCTTGGAACGTCAAGATGGTAGCCACCAACGAAGCTTCCTCAGCCTCCCGGGCAAGCCGTAATCCTCTGGAGAGCAAGGCCCTGGCCGTGTCCAGGTCTCCTGTGTCTGCTTGTGCCCAGCCCGCCACCAGGTAGGCATCCGCGACCGCGGTGAACAAGGCACTACGCATAGTGTCCGACATGGTCGCATGGAGTAAACGTGTCGCGGTCGGTAGCTGACTAGTGAGAAGATCGGCGCAGCTCCCCCCGCCGTGTGCGGTATCCATCTGACGACCGAGGGCGTTGAGCATGCGTATCCGATCAAGATCGGATTGCCCGACCCGGGAGGGTACGGAGAGCGCGATAGCCGGATTGATGAAGTCGATAACCGGACCGAGAAGAACCTCCTCGAACGTCGCCACGGCGCCGGCGCCTACGAAGGCTCTGCGAAGCACCGCCTCCACCTCCTCAACAAGAAATTGTGATGCAGATACCACTTTATCGGACACAGTGCTCTTGCTCAACAGGTCGGCCAGCGCCTGGCGTGAGATGTCAAGAGCATGTGCCAGCTTCGGCCGCAACCAGGGCTGCGGCGCCGTCTCGCCAGCTTCCCAGCGCACGACAGTGGAGCGATCAACTTCCAGGGCTTCGGCCAGGGACTCCTGAGTATGCCCAGCCGCCTTGCGGGCGTCGCTGAGCCCAGGCCGCTTGGTTGACACGCGAGCTACCTCCAGGGATCGGATGGGATCGTAAGAGCCCAACCGTAGCGGCTCAGCTCTGCGCAGCTCAGGCGGCATGCTGGAGCGTCTCTGCGGCACAACTGCGGAGTCGTTGCGCTGTTCGCGCAGAGGCATGTTCGGTTGACTTCGCCCAGGCCCCAGCGTCGGGCTGACGCCCCAGCCGGTCTCACCCCCCAGATGTCTTCGGGCCCGGCTGGCTGCTCCCCGGCGCTGGGCGCCGTCACTAGGGCGGCGAGCACGGGACGAGGATTGGTACGCAGTGGTCACAACAGTCAAAGACACAACCGGGAGGCTTATTCACAAGTCGGAAGTAGATCTTCGGTCGGCCGCCTGACCTGCAGCGATGCCGGGAAGGTTGGGGTTGTGAATAAGCCTCCGGACTCCGTTACAGTGATGGTGATGTGCCATGAGTCGACGAGGCGGAGCTGTACCCAAGACAGCGCCGGTGGGCTGGGTGTTTCTTGACCGGTATCGGCAAGCTGGCATCACGATCCGGTGGCGGTGTGGTGAGCGCCATGCGTACGTCCTGGAGGGTGATCGATTGGGCGACCATGGCATGAATGATGTACTGGACACTATTCCCGTTTCCTCCGCCGGGTGGACTGATCATGCGGAGATACGGGCACTAGGGAGACGGTGGGCGCAGGAGAGGCGGTAGCTCGTCGGCGTGTGACTGGGTCGTATTCTCGTGGGATTCCTCGGAGTGGTGACCCGGATGTTCTGCCTGGGTAGGCGGGTGGTTCACTGTGGTCGGTTGAGGTTGAACCAGCGGGCCGGTGGGCATCGTGGGTACGCGACGGGGTGGACCTACGAGGCGCTTGCTCGGATGGTGCGGCGGGTGGCTGCGGAGAACGGGGAGGTGCTGCGGACCAACAAGTCGGCGGTGGCGCACTGGGTCGAGGGGGCGTGTCCGTCGGGGCGGTCCGGCCGGTACGTGGCCGAGGCGTTGTCGCGGCGGGCGGGGCGGGTGGTGTCGATGGCCGAGATCGGGTTGGATCCCGGCGAGCTGGTGGCTGTGGTGGAGGATCCGGTCGCGGCGGTCATCGAGCTGGGTCGTGCTGACGTGGATCGCCGTCTACTCCTCATCGCGTCGACGTTCACCGTCGCGGGTGTCGCGATGCCACTGACCTACGACCACGAGGCGGTGTCTGACCAGGAGGCGGTGTCGCGCCTACTGCGGGCTCGCACCGGCCTGGGGTTGTCGGGGACCGGGAGTGTCTGGGTGGGGGCCAGCCGCTGACCGTGCAACACCAGGCCGCTGGCTTCGTGTCCAGAGGTCGTCTGCTGTGCTCATGGTCACGGCAGTCTCAGCGAGCTGTAATCCCTGTGACCTCTCGCCGGCCTGCAGATGTAGCTCTGCGGCTCGTGAGGTAGCAATGAGCGCTCGTCCTCCCGGCGTTGGGGGAATCGCGGGTCTCGAACGAGCACGAACGTCCGAGGTTTCGTTCCGTGTGCGCGCGAACCGGCCGGGGCGCGAAACACTGGGCACGGTTGACTAGCCACCTCTGGGGCGCGACACTGAGACTTCGAACTTCGCTTGCAACCGGGAGAGGACCCCGATGGAGCAGAGGCTGATGTGGTTGAGCCGGGAATGCAGCACCGGGAAGACCTGCGCTGGCCGGGCGCGTCACTCGAGGCTGCCTGGCATGAGCATCCTGCAGGGCTACCTGATCAACGACCCCGAAGTGCTCGCGGACCTCGGCGTGCCCCCGCAGGGGAAGGCTACCTGATGGTGCCGGACGAGATCCTGCACGAGGTCTGATCATGCGACTCGACGAGGCCGGCCTCGACGAGTACACCGACCGCTTCGACCACGACGCCTTCCGGCACGAGACCCTCACCCGCTACCAGGTGGCCAGCGACGGCGGCGACTTCGCCCGCTGGCTCGCCGGCGAAGCCGGGCCGGACCCCGATGTCGTCGGACCGTGGGGCCGTTGGGTACACGCCCAGCTCGATCGTGGCGCGACGGTGCGCCGGGTACGGGTGTTGTACGGTCCGCCGAGCGACTACCTGCGCTACGAGGCCGAGTGGGCCTACACCGCGAACCTCGACGCTGGGGAGCTGATCCGCGTTCTCGACCTCACTGAGCAGGAACGTCCCGCTGGGATGGTCGACGATGAGTTCTGGATGCTCGACGGTGAGCGCGCGGTGCTCATGACTTACGCGGCCGACGGCCGGTTCCTGCACGGGGACACCGTCGAGGGGCGGGCTGCGGAACGGATCAGCCATGCCCGGGACGCCGCCTGGGATGCCGCTGAGCCGTTCGGTCAGTGGTGGGCACGGCACCCCGAGTACCACCGTGCCGCGGGACTCTGAGCGCCCGCCCGAGCCGGACGAACTCGCGGCCACGCTGCGCCGGCTCCGGCTCGCCGCCGAGCTCTCTGGAACGGAGGCGGGCCGGCGGGTCGGGAAGAGCCAGGCCTGGGTGTCCAGGTTCGAGACCGGGCGGCTTGTGCCCACACCGCAGGACGTCAAGATCCTCACTGATGTGTACGGCGCGCCTGTCCGGGTGCAGCGGCGCCTGCAGCGGCTGTCGAAGGACCTGCGCGAGGACACTGCCCCACCCGCAAGGGTTGTGATGCACCGCGGTGGTGAGATGCAGGCCCGTATCGGCCGGGTCGAGGCTCAGTCAGCGCGGGTGGCGAACTTCCACCCCGCCGCGGTCGCGGGGCTGTTGCAGACCGAGGGCTATGCCCGCGCCGTCTTCGGGTCTGGTGGGGATCTGCCACGTGACCAGCAGGAAGCTGCGCTGGCCGGGCGTATGGCCCGACAGCGGCTCCTGCATGAGCCAGGACGCCGGTTCGTGTTCGTGATGACCGAGGGTGTGCTGCGGTGGCCACTCGGTGGGCCGGCCGTGATGGTCGAGCAGATCGATCACATCATCACGACGAGCCGGCTGGCGAACGTACGTGTCGGGGTCATCCCGTGAACCGGCCGGGACACGAAACGCTGGGCACGGTTGACTAGCCGCCTGTGGCGCGCGACACTGCGACGTCGAACTTCGCGTGCAACCGAGAGAGGACCCCGATGGAGCAGAGGCTGACGTGGTTGAGCCAGGAGTGCGGCGACGGTAAGACTTGTGCCGGGCGGGCTCGTCACCCGAAGCTGCCAGGCATGAGCATCCTGCAGGGCTATCTGATCAACGACCCGGAGGTGCTCGCAGACCTCGGGTTGCCCCCCGCTGGCGAGGGCTACTTGACGGTCCCGGACGAGATCCTGCGCGAGGTCTGACCATGCAGCTCGACGAGGCCGGCCTCGACGAGTACACCGACCGGTTTGACCGCGACGCCTTCCGGCATGAGACCCGTACTCACTACCAGACATCAGGTGGCAGCGACGAGCATACGCGCTGGCTCGCTGGCGAGATGCCGCCCGGTTCCGACGCGGATCGGCCGTGGTCGGCATGGGTACGCGCCCAGCTTGACCGTGGCGCTGCCGTGCGGCGGCTGCGAGTCGTGTACGGCCCGCTGTCCGATCACTTGCGCTTCGAACTCGGCTGGCAGTATCCGGCCAACGCCGCGGCTGGTGAGGAGATCCGCGTCCTTGACCTCACCGAGCGGCCGCGTCCGGTGGGGATGGTCGACGACGAGTTCTGGGTGCTCGACGGTGAGCGCGCTGTGCTCATGACCTACGCCGACGACGGTCGGTTCCTGCACGGAGACGCCGTCGAAGGCCGCGACGCGGACCGCATCAGGCGCGCTCGCGACGCCGCCTGGGATGCAGCCGAGCCGTTCGACCAGTGGTGGACACGGCACCCCGAATACCACTGTGCCGTCACCTGCTGAGCAGCCGCCCGAAGCGGGCGAACTTGCCGCGACGCTGCGCGATCTCCGTCGCTCCGCCGGGCTCTCCGGCGTGGAGGTCGGCCGGCGGGCCGGAAAGAGTCAGGCGTGGGTGTCCCGGTTCGAGAACGGGGCGGCGGTGCCGACCCCGGCTGACGTCGAGACCCTCATGGCCATCTACGGCGCGTCGGTCCGGGTCCGGCGTCGCCTGGTGCGCCTGTCGCGCGACCTGCGCGAGGACACCGCGCCGCCCGCCCGTGTCGTGATGCAGCGTGCCGGGCGGATGCAGCAACGTGTCGGCCGGATCGAGGCCCAGTCTGTTCGCATCGCGCACTTCCACACCTCGATCGTCGCTGGGCTACTGCAGAGCGAGGACTACGCCCGGACCGTGTTCGCCTCCGGCGCTGACCTGCCACCTGACCAGCAGGTCGAAGCGCTCGCCGGGCGAATGGAGCGGCATCGGATCCTGCACGAACCAGGCCGTGAGTTCGTGTTCGTGATGACCGAGGGTGTGCTGCGTTGGCCACTCGGTGGGCCGGGCGTCATGGCGGCCCAGATCGACCACGTCATCGAGACCAGTCGGCTGCCAGCGGTGCGTGTCGGGGTCGTCCCGTGGACGACCCCGGTCGCCGTGGCGCCGGTGAACGGGTTCAGCCTCTACGACCAGCGGGCGGTGGTGGTCGGAACGGAGACGGCCACGGCGTTCCTCACCGACCCGCACGACGTCGGCATGTACGTCAAGCTCTTCGCTGAGATCGAGTCCGTCGCGACGTTCGGCGACGAGGCGCGTGCGCTGCTGGGGCTGTTCGCCGCGGACTACCGGTCACTGGCCTGAGCTGCTGCTCGCCTGTTCGACTCTAAACGTTCTGCACCGACTAGTTACTCGTCCGCTCGCGTTGTATAGTCTGGGTGTGCCGGTCGCTCGTGGCGACCACGGGTCCCCCCACGTGCCTCACGAGCAACCGGCGCACCCACTACCGCTGGCGGAAGCCGGGCGCGGCGTGGGCTGGGTCGGCTCGGTCTCGGCCGTGCTGGTACGCGCTCCCCAGACGTCACGCCCCCTCCCGCGTTCCGAGCATGCCGCCAGCCTGATCGACATGTTTACGCAGGCTGTCAAAAACGCAGGGTTACAAGAAGAATGGTGATGTGCCATGAGCCGACGAGGTGGAGCTGTACCCAAGACAGCGCCGGTGGGCTGGGTGTTTCTTGACCGGTATCGTCAAGACGGCATCACGATCCGGTGGCGGCGTGGTGAGCGCCATGCGTACGTCCTGGAGGGTGATCGATTGGGCGACCATGGCATGAATGATGTGGTGGACACTATTCCCGTTTCCTCGGTCGGGTGGACTGATCATGCGGAGATACGGGCACTGGGGAGGCGGTGGGCGCAGGAGAGGCGGTAGCTCGTCGGCGTGCGTCTGTGTCGTATTCTTGTGGGATTCGTCGGAGTGGTGACCCGGATGTTCTGCCTGTGTAGGGGGTGGTTCACTGTGGTCGGTTGAGGTTGCGCCAGCGGGTCGGTGGGCACCGTGGGTACGCTGGTGAGCATGCGAAATGGTATACGCGGTTTAACGTGGGTGGGAGAACGTAGTGGTGGAGCGGGAGCCCAATCCGCGGTTGCGGGATGCGATCGCGGCGACGGGGTGGACCTACGAGGCGCTTGCTCGGATGGTGCAGCGGGTGGCCGCGGAGAACGGCGAGGTCCTGCGGACCAACAAGTCGGCGGTGGCGCACTGGGTCGAGGGGGCGCGGCCGTCGGGGCGGTCCGGCCGGTATGTGGCCGAGGCGTTGTCGCGGCGTGCGGGGCGTGCGGTGTCGATGGCCGAGATCGGGTTGGATCCCGGCGAGCTGGTGGCTGTGGTGGAGGATCCGGTCACGGCGGTCATCGAGCTGGGTCGTGCTGACGTGGACCGCCGTCTACTCCTCACCGCGTCGACGTTCACCGTCGCGGGTGTCGCGATGCCGTTGACCTACGACCACGAGGCGGTGTCGCGTGTACTGCGGGCCCGCACCGGCCTGGGGTTCGTCGGGGACCGGGACATCGATGCCGTGGGTGAGATCACCGCGGCGTTCACCGCGGCCGATGAGTGTCTGGGTGGGGGTCATGGGTTGACCACGGTCACCGCCTATCTGGCCGACACCGCCGCGCCGATGCTGCGGGCCCGGTTCTCCTCCGAGGGTCTTCGTCGTCGTGCGTTCGGGGCGGTGGCCGACTTGGCGGATCTGGCGGCGTGGAAGCATCACGATTTGGGGCAGGAGGGTGCTGCTCAGCGGTTCTACCAGGTGAGCTATCAGCTGGCGTGTGAGTCCGACCCGTACGGCCACGCCGCGTGGATCATGCGTTACCTCGCGCATCAGGCTCTCGATCTGCAGCAGCCCCGGCACTGTGTGGCTCTGACGGAGGCGGCGTTGCAGCGCGTTGTGGGGCGGGTGGACGGTGTCACCGAGGCCTTGTTCCACACCACCCACGCTCGAGCGTGTGCCGCGGTCGGGGAGCGGGCGGTGTCTGCGCGTGCTCTGTTGTCCGCTGAGGACGCGTTGACCAGGATCGACGAGCCTCGACCGTTCTACTCCGCCATCTCCGGCACTGAGAACGTCGCCAACAACACCGCCAAGACGTTGACCGTGCTGGCCGACCACGCTGGCGCCGAACGTCAGCATCGCACCGCGCTGACCCAGGGGGATCCCGAGCGAAACAGGCGTACCCACAGCTTGACCTACGCCAACCTCGGTAACAGCCTCGCCGCGCAGGCCCGGCTCGAGGAGGCGATTGGTGCCTGGGCCCAGGCCGTCGAACTCACCGAAGGCGTGGCCTCCGACCGCACCCGCACAGCCATGGTGTCCATCAGGTCCACCCTGGCGACCTGGCGTAGACGGGGTGTGCCCGGCGCCGCTGACCTCGACCGCCGCCTGTACGAGGCCAGCCGCTGACGGCGCCACACCCAGCCGATCACCGGGACGGGTGTGGAGTCGGGTGGTTCAGATAAGCGGCAGCGGCCATCGGTGCCAGGCGTCGTCGTCGCCGAACCACACGAACTGGGTGCTGTCGTTGGCGACGACGCCGAACGCGTCCGGGGTGGGCCGGCCGAGGTCGTCGAACAGGCGGTGGGTGGTCTCGACGGTGTCCCAGATACGGCGGGGGCCGGACTGGATGACCCGGTGCGTGCCGTCGGGTTCGGGGCGGGTGAAGGCGTCGGCGCGTGAGCCGTCGGCGGCGGTGACGATGACCGCGGCGCGCTCGTCGCGGGTGCTCGGGTCGAACGCCTGCCCTGGGTGCAGGGAGCGCGCTCCGTGCAGTTGGAGCTGGAGCAGGAACCGGAAACCCTCGTCGTCGACGCGGATGGCGGTGGGATCGTCGCGAGTGGTGGTGCGGCTGGTGGTTCCGCGTCGGGGGACGGGAGTGTGCTCGTGGGGCCGGTGCGGGTCCTCCAGCTCGGGTCGTAACCACATGAAGTGCCCGCCGATCGGCAGGATGGGGCCGATCACCTCGTCGTCGGCGCCGTGCTTGGCGAGCAGGCACAAGGTGCCGCCCGCGAGATCGCCGCGGAGGTTGGCCAGGATCGTGCCTCCCGGTGCGAGTTGCTCGATCCAGGCGAGGGGGATCTCCGGCACCGCCGCTGTGGCGATGATCCGGTCGAAGGGGCCGTGCTCGGCGGCACCGGCCGCGCCGTCGCCGGTGACCAGGGTGGGTCTGTGCCCGAGTTCGGCGAGTCGTTGCTCAGCCTGGTGAACGAGGTCGGGGTCGATGTCGACGGACACCACGTTCACCTCGCCCAGGCGGTGCGACATCAGCGCGGCGTTGTAGCCGGTGCCTGTCCCGATCTCCAGCACGCGCATCCCCTCGTGGGTATCGAGGGCTTCGAGCATGCCGGCCATCAGGCTGGGCATGGTGGAGGAGCTGGTGGGCACCCGCAGCGGCTGCCCACCGGGCAGGGTGTGTCCTGCGGTGTGTGGCTTGTCCTGGGTGACCAGGGAGTCGTCGGAGTAGACCACCGACAGCCACTCGTCGCGCTCCGCCGGGTCGTCACCGGAGAGCTGCCGGTAGCCCTGCGGGGTGGTGAGGGTGATCCGGGGGACGAACAGGTGCCGAGGTGTGTCGGCGAACGCCTCGACCCATGCCTTGCTGCGCAGGTGCCCCGCGTCGATCAAGGCATTGACCAGGGCGGCCAGTCTCGGCTGCGCATCGGTGTCGGTCACGGCTTCTCCGCGGTAAGCAGGGTGGCGATGGCGGCGGCAATGGGCAGACCGGTCTCGTGCTCGATCCAGCCCCACTGGGCGTTCGGCCCGCATTCCAGAAACCACCACGTGTCCGGGCCGTCCGGTCCTGGCCCCACGGTGAAGTCGAAGCAGCCGAACGACAACCCGAACCACTCCAGGTAAGCGGCGACCGCCGTAGCGATGGGCTCAGGTGTGGCGACCGGCTCATAGGTCAAGGACGGGTAGTCCGCCCTCCAATCCACATAAGATTCTTCGGAGCCGGCGTGGATGATCGTGGCGAAACACTCACCGCCCACGGCCGTCAGGCGGATGTCATAGCGTTTGGGGATGAACTGCTGAAATTGACAGAGGCTCACGGCGATCGAGTCGTCGTCCAGCTCCTCGGGCCGCACCCGGGTCGCGTAGACCAGCTTGGCGTGGCCGTTCTCGTGCAGGAACGGCGCGGACAGCGGCTTGTACACCACCTGACTGACAGCGCGGGCGAACGCGCGGGCTTCGGCGCCACTCGAGGTGATCAAGGTGGGTGGGACCCGGAATCCGACCTCGGCAGCGGTCTGCAGCTGGGCGGGTTTCAGCTCGGCATCGGCGGTCCTGGATGGCCGGTTGACGAACGGGACCCGCAGGCACGACAGCAGCCCGCCCCAGCCCTGGCGGGCCTCGGCCGCGGCGAACCGCCGCTGCTGGACGCAGAGGTGGGCAGGCAGCCGGAAAGTGGACGGACGCCGGTAGTAGACGGCCGTGATCTTCGAGGGTTGCAGGTCGCGGTGCCCGTCGGACAGCCAGCCGTCCCAGGTGGGGTGGAGGCCGGTCACGGTGAACGACACCGTCTCGGGGAAGTCGCCCAGGTCCATCCGCACGTGATCACCGCCGCGCTCGTCCAGTGCCTGGCACACTCGCGTGGCGGTATCGTCGTCGGGCGCGGTGAGAACCAGGACGGTCATCTCAGTCTTCCCTCTCCCGCTGCACGTCGTCCTGGATGGTCTCGGTCCGCCCGTCACGGCTGACCTGGGTGGCCTCCTTCACGGTGACCGTGTAGTAGGTCTTCTTGTGTTTGTCGCTCGGAACCACCGGGGCCACCGCGAACCGCAGCCCGAACGGCACCGGCCCCTCCTGTACGGCCACGGCCGGGCCGGAGTCCGTCTCAGGTGAGCTGGCCAGAGGCAACTTGTCCAGTACGGCCATGATCGGGTCGTTGACCGGCATCGTCGCCCCCTCCGCTCGTGACTGTTGCGTCTAGGTGATCACCTTGCCTACCTGGCCGAGGACGGAAGGAGCCGCCAGCGCGGCTGCCCCTTCTGGCTCGTCTTGGTCTCCGGTTACCCGCCGAGCTCGCGGCATCGACGGGCAACCGGTTGCTGAGTACCATGCCAGAAGCTGTGGCATACATCAAGAAAAATCTCAGTTTTTTGCATATGCCACGGTCCGTTGACTTGACCTCGTTGGCCAGGCACACTTCGGACGTCGCATCCGCTGCAGAGAGGAAGCTCCGGTGGGCCATGAAACGAAGATCAACGTCACCGTGCATCGCGGCTCCTGCGGTGACGATGACACCTGTCCCGCATTCACCACGATCGACACCGATCCGGAAGGCGGCTACGTGATCGTCACGCTGGTCACCGACCCAGACGTCCTCGCCGCTCACGCCCACCGCATCGGCCCTGGTGAGGGCCTCGGCCGCGTTCCCCGCGGTCTCGCGCCGGAGGTGTTCGGCGCATGATGGACGCTACGCAGCTCGGGGCGTACATCCGCGAGCACTTCACCGACCACCCCGACCCGACCGGGCGCACCGCGTTCCGCCTGGAGACCCTCGACGCCTACGAGGTCGCCTCCGATGGCTCGGACTTCGCCCGCTGGTTGGCGGGCGAGCTGGCACCCACGCCGGAGCGGAAGCAACCGTGGCTTGCTCGCCTGCGCAGCGAGCGGGATCGCGGCCTGTCCCGCAGCCGGGTGCACGTCGTCGAGCCTCCGTTCTCGGACTATCTGCGCTACGAGTGCGAGTGGTCCTACGTCCCCAACGGCGAGGCGGGAGAGGACATCCGCATCCTCGACCTGTCCGAGGCGCCCATGCAGGCCCATGAGCAGCGACTGTTCGTGGAGACCGGAGACTTCTGGCTGATCAACGGCCAGGTCGTCCGCATGGTCTACGACGGCTGCGGCCAGTTCATCGGCGCCGACGTCGTGCACGACGGCCAGAACCTCTACCGCCGGGCCGCCGAGGTCGCGTGGGGCTACGCTGAGCCGTTCCCGCAGTGGTGGGACCGGCATCCGAGGTATCACCGACAGGCTGTATGACCGACGTTCACGATCAGCGCGACGACAGCGACCCACCGGGCAGCCTCGGCCGTTCGTTACGCGCGTTGCGCGCGGCGGCTGGCCTCAACCAGACCGAGCTTGCCGACCTCACCGGTCTCTCGCAGTCGCAGATCTCTCGCGCCGAGACGGACCGACGTCTCCTCGCACCCGACGACGTCGTCCGATTCGCCGACGCCTGCCGCGCAGACTCCCGCGAGAAGGATCAGCTCGTCGGTCTGGCCGAGACCCTCGCGCGCGAGTACGTCGACGCGAGAGCGACCCTCCAACGCGGCGCCCACCATTTCCAGGAGCGCATTCGCCGCTACGAGGAGGACTCCACACTCGTCCGCGCCTACCAGCCGGGGATGGTCCTCGGGCAGCTCCAGACCACCGAGTACTCCCGCGCTGTGTTCGCCTCTCGCGACGGCCGCGCTCCCGAGGAGGTGGAGCGGCTCGTCGCACAGCGGAGGCACCGGGCGGGGCAGCTCCACGACCCGGTGCGCCGCTGGGAGATGATCCAAACCGAGGGTGCCCTGACCTGGTGTCTCGATGGGCCGGGCATGATGGCTGAGCAGATGGAGCACCTGCTGTCCGTTAGCACGCTACGCAACGTCGATCTCGGTATCGTCCCCGCGTTCCAGACCGCTGACTTCACCGCGTCCCACGGCTTCCACATCTACGACTCCGCGGTCGTGCAGGTGGGGACCAAGAACGCGACAGCGCTCCTGTCCGAGCGCGAGGACATCGTGACCTACGCCACCCTGTTCTCCCGCATCGCGGATCTCGCGGTACGGGGCGACGAGGCACGGCAGATCCTCGCGCGCCTCGCGGACGAATACCGCGCCAGGACATGAGAGCGAACCGCTGAAGGACGCAGCCGAGCTCACCACCTACTGTATTTGCGCGCCGTCCGGCGTTCTCTCTCCAGCGTGAGCTATCCGGGGGGAAGAGCGAAGGGCGAGCAGGGCGGGGCCGTGCCCGTGCTGCGGGTGTTGCCGGGCGGTCTGTCGGAGACCAGGACCAGTACGAAAACGCATCGGACGGCCGTTGCCGGTGCGTCGTCTCCGCGGTTCGTCGGTCGCGAGCAGCAGTGTCGGCTGGTGCGGCAGTTGCTGGCCGGAAGGCCGGGAGGCCACGGACCTGCCGTGCTCATCACCGGTGCGGCAGGTGTCGGCAAGACCGCGATGTTGGAGCACCTCGCCATCACGACGCCCGCGCGGGTGCTGTGGGTTCGTGGAGCGGAGCCGGAGGCTGTGCTGCCCTTCGCTGCCGCCGCGGACCTGCTCATGCCGTTGCGGCGGTACTTCGGTCGCCTGCCCGACGTTCAACGAGAGGCGCTGGAGGTGAGCCTCGGACTCCGCGGAGGTCCGGTGCCCGCACCGCTTCTCACGTGTGTCGCGACGGTGGCCGTTCTCCAGGCAGCCGGTGCGGAGCAGCGACTTCTCGTCCTCGTCGACGACCTGCACTGGGTGGATCCCGAGTCCCGACAGGTCCTCTCCTACGCCGCGCGGCGCCTCGCCGGTGGCGCGGTGGCCATGCTCCTGACCACCCGCGAACAGCCTGGATCCGCGGTCGCCACCGGCCTCGCCACGTTGCGGCTGGAGGGGCTCTCGCTCGAGGAGAGCGCGGCACTCGTCGCGAGCATGGGGATCGAGGTTCCCCGAGCCGTCCTGGAGAAGATCGTCCGGCAAACCGGCGGCAACCCACTGGCTCTCGTCGAGACTGTGCGGCGGGGTCGACCCGCCGTGCTGGGAGGCGCAGGCCTCGACGTCTCCGGCCCCCGGGTCGGTCCGTCGCAGCGGGGCGTGTGGTTGTCCGCACTTGACGTACTTCCGCAGCGGACGCGTACGGCGCTGCTGGTCGTCGCCGCGAGCCGCTCGTCGCGGGTCACCGACCTCGAACCCGTCCTCGCCGCCCTGGGCCTGTCAGCGGCCGACCTCGATCCAGCGGAGCGGGCGGGTCTGCTCTACTCGCATCCCTCGGGAGTGCGGCTGCGCTCCCCGCTGGCATGGTCGGCCATCCTCGCGTGCACGCCCCTCGCCACCTGGCAAGAGGCGTTGCGGGCACTCGCCGAACACGCTCAGACACACAGCGAACGTGTCCAGACGCACAGGGAGCCCTGCTCCCCGGGTGGCACGGACATGGCCGAGAACGGGCCGTCGGGTCTCGACGCGCTCACTCCGCAGGAGCTCCGGGTCGCGCAGTCCGTCGCCGAGGGCCTGAACAACATCGAGGTCGCCGCGGCGCTGTTCGTCTCCCGCAAGACCGTCGAGGCGCACCTCACCCGGATCTACCGCAAGCTCGGCGTCCGATCACGCACCGAGCTGGCGCGGTTACTGCTCCGCGATCTGCCCGTGTACTGAGAAGACGGCGCCGAACGGGTCGGCAAGGAAGCCCATGCGTCCGTACGGAGTGTCCTCCGGGGGCATCAGGACGGTGCCCCCGCCACGCTCGGCAGCGGCCACCGCGGCGTCGACGTCGGCTACTGAGAAGTAGACGATCCAGTGGCTGGGCGTGCCGTCCGGGCTGCCCATCATCCCGCCCATCCCGCCGGACGCCTCGCCGTTGATGCAGAACATCTCGTAGTCAACGGGTGCACCGTCGATCGGCTGGTAGGTGAAGCCGAACACAGCCTCGTAGAAGCGCTTGCCCGCGGCGGGATCGAGCAGCCGCGCGTCCTCCCAGATGAGCGAGCCGGGTTCGTTGTAGATCTCGACGCCGATCGTCCCGGCGGCCTGCCAGACGCCGAACGCAGCACCGGCGGCGTCGAGGGCGACACACATCCGTCCGTTCTCCGTCACGTCCATCGGTGGAACCAGCACCGTGCCGCCGTTGTCGGCGATCAGCTTTGCGGTGGCGTCGACGTCGTCGCTGGCCAGGTACATCGTCCAGGCCGCGGGCTGTCCCTCCTGGCACGGGCCGATGGCTGCTGCAGCCTTGCCGTTCGTCTGGCAGATGTGGTAGTGGCCGAACTCCTCGCCGCTGTCGAAGAACGACCAACCGAGGACGGGACCGTAGAAGGCGGTCGCGGCCTCCAGGTCGGGAGTGGACAGGTCGACCCAACACGGCGTGCCAGCGGGCCACGGGGTCGTACGGGTAGGCATGGTGACGAACCTCCATCGAAGTGGAACCGAGCCCACAGCCAAGCACGCCCCACCGACACAATCGTGTGCCACCACCCTCCGCCACCGAAGGTCGGCAAGCGCTACGGGGCAGGGTGAACGTCGATCACGATCTCACCGGTCGACGCGCTGATCGGGGAGCGGCTGGGCAGCCGTACCGCCTTCGACCGACAGCGTGGGTTGGATCCGGCTCGTCCGATGGATCACACTGTGGCCATGGCCGTGAACCTGCAGGACCTGCGACGCGTGCGCGAAGCCGTTTTGGACGTCGCAGCGTATCGGGGTGCACGTGATGTGCGCGTGTTCGGTTCGGTCGCCCGAGAAGAGTCGACCGCTGCAAGCGACGTGGACCTGCTGGTCGAGTTCGAATCGGGCCGATCCCTGCTGGACCAGTTCCATCTGATCGCGGACCTCGAGGAGCTGCTCGGAACCCGGGTCGACGTCGTCGCGGAGGGTGGTCTGCTCGAACGGGACGCTCACATCCTGGTTGAGGCGTTGCCGCTCTGACCCGCAGTGGAGGACCTCCGGCTCGTCACCGAGCGACTCGTTGAGATCATCGGAGAGGCGGCCCGCGCCGTGACGCCACAGGGTCGGGCGGAGCATCCTGGTGTCGACTGGATCGGCGGCGGCCATGTCGACGCGCCGGTGACCGTGACCAGCTGCGGACGGCCGCGCCCGGGCGGTCGAGCGCGTTCAAGCCGGCCCAGCAGCCAGCAGGTTCAGCTCGTAGTCATGCCTCCTGAATCGGCGTCGAACAGCATGTCAGACATGGCTGCCGTGAACCTGCAGGGCCTGCATCGTTGAGATCGACACCAGTCTGATTCTGACCATGATCGAAACAGGCTGTTGTCGAACTCGACGCCCGGCGAGCCGGTCCGGGCACCCGGCTCGGCGGGTCGGGCAGAGCCCACAGTAACGTCGAGCCCAGTATCATTCTGATGGGCGACCCCGAACAGGGTGGTACAGGGACGATGCGTCACCTCCACCCGCAGGGCGCAGAACAGGTAGGAACACTCATGACCGGTAGCTCACCAGCACCCGATCAGGAACAGCCGCCCATGATCGATGTCAGCGTGCCGCACACGGCTCGGATCTGGAACTACTGGTTGGGCGGCACGGACAACTACCCCGCCGACCGTGAAGCCGGTGAGCAGTACGTTGCTCTCATCCCGGGTATTGCCGACACCGCCCGTGCCGTGCGGGCGTTCCTGACCCGGGTCGTCCGTCATCTGGCCGGCGAAGCAGGGATCCGCCAGTTCCTCGACATCGGCACCGGGTTGCCCACGGTCAACAACACCCACGAGGTCGCCCAGGCGATCGCGCCGGCATGCCGCGTCGTCTACGTCGACAACGACCAGCTCGTCCTGTCGCACGCTCGCGCCCTGCTCACCAGCAGCCCGCAAGGTGTCACCGACTACCTCGACGCCGATCTGCACGAACCCGAGACGATCCTGCGGTACGCCGCCCGGACGCTGGACTTCACCCAACCGGTCGCGCTCATGCTGCTGGGGGTCATCAACCACATCATGGACACCGACCAGGCACGCGCCATCATCGACCGGCTTCTCGATGCGCTAGCTCCCGGCAGCTACCTGGTGGTGTCCCATCCCACCGCGGAGATCGACGGTCCGGGCATGCTGGAGGCCATGCGCCTCTACAACGAAGCCAGCGGGACCCCGCCGATCACGGCGCGCAGCCGTCAGGAGCTGATTCGCTTTTTCGACGGACTCGAGCTGCTGGAGCCCGGGGTGGTTCCGGCGTCGCGGTGGCGGCCTAGTGACATCGGTGATCCGGTCGACGTGTACGAGTTCTGCGGCGTCGGGCGAGTACCCGAACAACGTGACGGCAGCTTCGGCGCATAGACCCGTGCTACCCGGACGTCCGACTCACCCGGCCTGGCCTCGTTCGGACACGGTGACCATCACCTCGGCGACCGGCTCGCCGGTGACGAACGCGATGGCCTCGCGGTGCTCGTCAGCTGCGCGATCGAGCCGACGCACCTGCGATAACGCGCCGGGGTGTTGGTCGCATTGGACCATCCACCAGCCGCCCTCGACCCGCTGTGCGGTCGCCGTGTAAGCGCTCATCGTCACCAGCTCCTTCCCAGCTCGGACTCCAGTTGCTTCCCGAGGTCTGTGACGAGGTCGTCGATCATGCGCTCCTCCTCGACGCTGCGGCCGAGGTCTCGCATCGCTGCGGCGAGGTCGGGATCCCAGCTGGCCTCGATCGGCAGGCCGGTCAGCTCCTGGCCCGTCCCGGAGACGGCCGCGGCTCGGTAGGTGGCGGTGTCGAAGCGCCACGGTTGCAGGGGGAGCCGGCCGAACAGGACGTTGCCGATGCGCAGGCCGCCCCAGTCGAAGTCGCCGTGGTAGCGCAGCCATGCGCCGCTCGCGGCGAGCAGGTGCAGCAGGCGCATTGCCGCGGCGCCGGGCTGCCCGCTCACGCAGACCAGCGGTGCGGCGTTGGGGCCGAGCCGGTCGGCGGCCACGCCGACGACCACCGGGTTCTCGCAGACCGAGACCGTGGTGCCGTCGAGGGTGCGGATCGGTGGGTCGCGCACGAGCTGGCGCAGGGTGAGGACGGCGGGCTGGCCGGCTGTGCGGAGGATGCCGAGCGTCTGTCCGGTGGCTGTGGAGTCGTCGCCGGGTAGGCCGAGGGTGAGCACCGTGCTCGACAGGTCGTCGCGCAGCAGCCCGACTCCCGCCCACACCTGTCGCCGCCAGGCCGCGCCGCTGCCGTCCGGGGAGTCGCCGAGCACTCGTGCGGCGCCGAACGCGAGGGTGGCCAGCGGGCGGTCGTCGTCGAGGGCGTGGGCGGAACCGAGGACGCGCTCGGCGAAGCGGCCGATCGGCTCGCCCTCGACCGGAAGCGCCGCGAGCACCGCGGCGAGGTCGGCGAGCAGCGGCGCGGCGGTCTCGGGTGTGGACGCCAGCCGCCGGACCAGCCCGGTGGCCCGGAGCGTGGCCGCCCAGCCGGCGAGCTCCGGGCGGGCGGCGACGGCGTCGTCGAGCGGGGCGAACGCGGCCTGCCACGCCCGGTCGCGGGCGTCGGCGTCGGCAGCGCGGTCTCGGATCGGGCCGGTCATCGCGACGATCGCCGAGGCCAGCCCGTCCGGGTGCACGCCGGAGCGGCGCAGCACGTCGTCGACCGCGTCCCAGCGCACGGTGAGCGCGGCCCCTGGTCGGGGGCGGCGGCCGAGCAGCCGGGCGGCGGCGTCCCGTTGCGCCGGGCTCGCCTCGGTGAGGGTGACGGCCCCGGTGAGCGGCTCGCCGCGCTCCAGGCGGCGCCGGGCCCGGTGCACCAGCCAGGCGAGCTCATCGGTGCCGAGCAGCCGTGCCAGCCGAGGGTCAGGGGTCATCGAACAGGCTGGCGGCCACCGGTTCCGCCGCGGGCCGAGCCGCGGCGGGCAGCGCCACCGGGCGCGGCACCTGCCGACGCTGATGACCGTCCCACCGCCAGTTCGAGACGAGCACGGCGGCGATGCCATCGGTGCGCGAGAGCTGCGCGATCGACAGCCCCGGCACCTCCGGGTAGCAGCCCCACTCGCGCTCGCTGGTCATCACCACGTCGAGGTCGAACGCCGCGAGCAGGCCCAGGTACTTGGCGCGCGCGTTGTCGTCGACGCCGGCGAACGCCTCGTCTAGGGTGACCAGCCGCGGGGCGTGCGGGTTGCCGGCCGAGGCGTAGTGCGCCGACGCCGCCGCGAACAGCGGCACGCTGGCCGCGAGCACCCGCTCCCCGCCGGAGGCCGGCCCGGTGGCCGGGCGCCACTGCCCGTTCTGGTGGCGCGCGATTACGAAGCGGTGCCAGGCCCGGTAGTCCAACGCCTGGGTGAGATGGTCGAGCCAGGTGCCGGTCTCGTCGCGGGAGCGGACCTCGGCGATCCGGGCCTGCAGGAAGCCGCCGACGGCGCCGCGGTCGTCTTCCGACCAGGCGTCGGCGGTCTGCCGGAGCAGCCGCCGTCGGGCCTCCGCGAGCCCGGCGGGGCCGTCCTCGCGGGGCCGCCACTCCAACCGCAGCCGCATCCCGGTGCTGGTGGGGCGCTCGTCGAGCTCGGCGTTCATCCGCTGCACCTGCTGCTCGGCCTCGGCGATGAGCTCCTGCAGAGTGCTCGCCACCTCGTTGACCAGGTGGTTCTCCAGGATCTCGCGCTCGCGCTCGTCGAGCAGCCGCTGCCGGTCGGCGACGTCGGCCTCCAGCGCGGCGGTCAGCTCCGGCACCGTGGCCGGGCGGCCGCGGAACACGACCTCGACGACGATGCCGTCCTCGAGCAGCTGGGCCGAAGCCGTGTTGCCCTGCCGGGCGAGGGTGTCGGTGAGCGCCTTGAGCTCGTCGGTGACGCGGCGCTGGGTGCGATCCCAGGCGCCGTCGTCGTCGGCGGTGTCGGCGAGCTCGCGGTCGATCTGGCGGGCCAGCCGGACGGTGGGGTCGGGTGCCCACGGCTGCGCCGGATCGGGGGTCTCCAGCTGCGGCAGCGCGACGGCGAGCAGGCCGGTGGCGGCGAAGCGCTGCAACGACTCCGCGGCCCGCGCGCGCTCCTCGGTGGCCGTGACCAGTACCTCGGTCAGCTCCTCGCGGCGACCCTGGGCGCGGCCGCGCTCGGCGACGGCGCGTTCCCGCTGTGTGTCGGCCGCCTTCCGGTCGCGGGTGTTGGCCTCCAGCTCACCGGTGACCTCAGCGAGGAGCCGCTCGAGCTCGGCCACCGCCGCGCCGACGGTCTCCTCCAGCGTGCGGTGGGACTCCGCGGCGGCGGCCGCGTCGAGCAGCGCCTGCTCGGCGCGCTCGGCACGGTCGGCGTGCTCCTCCCGGGCTTGGGCCAGCTCGTCGGCGAGCTCCCCGGCGGCGCGTAGCGCCTCGGTGAGCGCACGGGCGGCGGGCCACAGCTCGGCCAGCGCAAGCCGATAGCCGGTGAGCCCGGCGCGCACCTCGTCGAGCCCGGAACGAGTGGCGGGCAGGTCGACGTCGGCGGCACCCTCGGCGAGGGCGCCGCGGGCGGTGTCGGCCGCGTCGGTGGCGGCGTCGAGCCGGGCTGCGGCCTCCCGCTGGCGACCGGTCAGCAGCGTGAGCTCGGCGGCGAGCGCGCTGACGGCGGCGTGGGCGTCGCGGAGCGCGCCGCTGTCGGGGATGGCCGCCAGCTCCGCGCCCAGCACGGTGCGCCGCTCGGCCAGCGCGTCGCGTTCCGCGCCGATCGTCTCGAGCTCGGCCTCGACCGCGGCCAGCTCCAGCCGCAGCTGCGCGAGCCGGGCCCGGCGAGCGGCCTCACGGGCGCCGCGGCCGATGTACTGCGCCACCGGCTTGCGCCACGCCCCGGTGAGCACGCCGATCCGGAACCGCCCGTCGCGCTCGACCCAGGTGTCGCCGTTCTCGCCGAGACCGATCGCCGCGAGCACCTCGGCGACCATGGCGTCGGTGACGGCGGTGGCGCGCGGGTCGGCGCGGTCCACGGCCGGGCACAGGACCTCGCTCAGCGCGCGCTGCGGCCGCGGCGCCGTCGCCGAGGGCGCCAGCAGGACGTCGCCGGTGTCCGCGGCGCGCAACGCACCGTCGGGGGAGAGCCAGGCGTCGAGGATGCCGGCGGCCTCCAGTGCGGCCTCCAGCCCCGCTCGGGTGGGGTCGTCGGCGCCGTCGATGAAGTCGATCAACTGCCACAGCGGGGCGCCGGGCCGGTCGGTCCGGGCGGCGGGGTCGCGGGTGTGCGGGGCGGGCGGGGCACCGTCCTCCCCGGCCTCCAGCCGGGAGATCTCGTCGGACAGGTCGGCGGCCCGGGTATCGGCGGCGGACTCGCGCTGGTCCAGCGCGGCCTCGACGCGCCCGAGCACGGTGGACGCGGTGTGCCCGGCGGCCTCGACACCGGCCCGGACGGGTTCGGGGCCGTCGAGGGTCTCCACCCACAGCTCGAGCGCGGCGAGCAGCGCATCCGGTTCGGCGACGTCCAGCTCGCACAGGCCCTCGAGGTGCGCCCGCGCGGCATCGACGAGCGCACGGCCCGCGGCGACCACCGCGGCGTCGGCGTCCGTGCGGCGCTGCGCCAGCTCGGCCTCCGCCACGCCGAGCCGCTCGACCTCGGCGCGGGCCTCGACGACCGCCCGCTGCGCGCGGTCGTCCTCGGCGAGCAGCGACTCGACGTGGCGCACCGCCCGTTCCTGGCGGGCGGCGAGCTCGTCGGCTGTGCGCCGAAGCTCGGCCAGCTCCGGATCGGCCGGCGGCGGGCCGCCCTCGAGCACGCCGTCGACGCCGCTGCGGTGTGCCGCCTGGAGCCGGGCCTGCTCGGCCGCCTCGGCGGTGGCCACGCGCCGGCGGGTGAACTGCTCGCCGGCCTGCTCGGCCCGGCCGGTGGCGTCGGTGTGCTTGCGTGCCCGAGCGGTGACCGTGGCCGCGGCGGTGCGCTCGTCGCCTGCCGCGCGCTCGGCGTCGCGCGCCAGGCGCTGCGCCAGCTCGGCGGCCGCCCGCAGCCGCGCGCCGTCGCGCATCTCCGGCCGGGCGGCGAGGACCTCCTTGCGGGAACGCAGGCGCTGCTCGTCGACCTCCAGGGCGGCGAGCCGCTCCCGGGCCGCGGTGAGCGCCTGCTCGGCCTGGTCGTGGGCCTGCTCCGCCGCGGCCAGCGCCGTGCGGGCCTTCTCATAGCCCTGCTGCGCGTTCCGAGGGAGCGCGGCGCGGCGGCGGGCGGCGACGGCGGCGTAGCGGCGGTAGTGACCGAGGAACGAGCGCGCCGAGGTGTGCGCCTCGATCATCGCGGTCAGCGCGTCGCGGTCGGACTCCAGGCTGCGGAACGCCTCGGCGACGTCGGCGACGACGGCCTGGTCCAGCGGCGGCAGCGCCTCGGTGAGCGCGTCGGACAGGGCCCGCTCGCTGGGCTTCTTGGACAGCTGCGGCTGGCGCAGCTGAACGAGCAGGTCGACCAGCGCGCCGTAGCGCTGCTCGCCGAACCCGAACAGGGCCTCGTCGACGGCGCGGCGGTAGTCGCGGGCGCGGTCGTACAGCGCTCCGTGCCCGGTCAGCGCGTCGG
Organism: Mycobacteriales bacterium; assembly: GCA_038257875.1. GTDB lineage: Bacteria > Actinomycetota > Actinomycetes > Mycobacteriales > Pseudonocardiaceae > Pseudonocardia. The sequence goes on along the minus strand of JBBSQN010000059.1, from coordinate 5,632 downwards.
CGAGGCGGTCGCGGGGCAGCGCGGTGCCGGTGGCGTCGACCAGCGCGAGCCCGGCACCGACGCGCTGGTCGGTGACGAAGAACCAGTGCCGGGCGATCCCGCGCCCGGCCACGGCCTTGAGCCCGCAGCCGATGGTGCGGTACTCGGGCTCGCCGCCGTCGCCGAGGCGCCCGAACTCCAGCCAGGTGTAGCTCAGCCGCTCCGGGAACGGGTGCTCGCCGCCGAGCAGCAGGTTCCACTCCATGCGCTTCTTGGCGTCGGCGTCGGGTTCGACGCGGTGCGGGGACAGGTCGCCGTCGAGCAGGAACGGCAGCAGCAGCGCCAGCACCTTGGACTTGCCGGTGCCGTTGTTGCCGCGCAGCAGCAGCCGCCCGTCGTGGAACCAGAACTCCTCGGCGTCGTAGTAGAACAGGTCGACCAGCCCGGAGCGCAGCGGCTGCCAGCGCTCGCGGGCGGGGCGGGGAAGCTCGGTCATGAGCGGGCCTCCTGGATGGTCGGCTCGCCCACCGCGTACCGGGCGAGCGCGGGTCGCGCGAGGACCTGCTCGCCGTCGCGGCGGAGCAGGCCCAGAGCCAGCAACCGGCGCAGGGCGTGCTCGGTGAGCTCGACCTCCGCGCCGGGTTTGGCGGCGTCATTGCGCCAGAACGAGCGATGCGCCGTGGCCATCGCCGCGACGTGGGACCGCAGCTCGCCGATGCCGACAGGCTCGCCGGCGCGGCCGGCGAGGTACTCGGCGAGCAGCAGCGTGGCGTGCCCCTCGGTGCCGGTCTCGGGCATCCGGACGTCGGCGAGGTCGTCGAACGGGTCGACCATCGCGACGCCCTCGGCCCGCGCCTCGGGGACCAGGCCGGTGAGCTCGGTGATCCGACTGGTGATCGCGTGGCGCTGGCGGGTGAGGTAGGCGAGCTCGGCGTCGTCGAGGTCGTCGTAGTAGAGCACCGGGTCGTCGAGCAGCCGCCGGGTGAGGCGTCGACGCAGCTGCTGGTTGCGCAGGTCGTCGGTGGTGGCGGGGAGCTCCTCGGTGAGCGCGGCGAGCCGGGCCTCGAAGTCGGTGGCCTCGACGGTGGACGGCCCGCGCGGCGCGGCGACCAGCGTGGCCAGCACCCGGCGGTCGACGTCGTAGAGCGCGTCACCGGTGTCGCGGACGAACGCCTCCTCGTCGCCGGCCACGCGGGCGATGACGCCGAGCTCGAGCAGCAGCCGGACGACGGCGACCAGGTCGCCGCGCTCGTCGCGCCGGTCGAGGGTGAACGTGACGCCCGCGGCGGCCAGCTCAGGGTCGGTGGCTCCCAGCACGATCTGCTCGGCGAGCCGGCCCAGGGTGATCTGGGCGTCGGCGCGTTCGAGCACGGCCAGCGCCAGGCAGGCCAGCACGTAGCGGCGGCGGGTGAACGCCACCTTGCTGCGCGGGTCGCGCGCCGGGTGGGTGGGGTCGTCGGTGGTGGCGACGGTCTTGACCAGCCGCGCGACCTCGCCGTCGACCAGCAGCTGCCAGCCGGTGTTGCGGTCGAACCACTCCCGCAGCGCGGCCGCGTGCCGACGCACCAGGACGAAGCTGTCGCTGTTGGCACCGCGGGCCCGCAGCACCGGCGTGCGCAGCAGGGCCCGCGCGGCCCGGGTGAGCTCGGCCGAGCGGGTCTCGGCGAGCGCGTCGGAGAGCCCGCTCATGCCCGGATTCCCGTCATGCGCTGCGCTCCGTCAGTAGTTCGGCGGTGAGGTCGATGATCTCGATGATGTGGTCGGGACCGCGGAACACCCCGTCGGCGGTGACGATCTCGGCGGTCCGGTGGTCGTCGGGGGCGGTGAGCCGGATGGCCATCGTGCCGTCGGAGGTGGTGGTGACGACCTCCCGGCGGCCGGGCGTCAGGGACGTGAGCGCGTCGCCGAGCAGGCCGAGGAACAGCCGGAACACGTCGGTGTCGAACGGGCCGAGCTCACCGAGGCGCATCGGCCGGTCGGTGGCCAGCGCGGCCCGGGCAGCGGCGGTCTCCGCGGCCTCCCGCGCGGCCAGCGCGGCGAGGTGGCGGCGCTGCTCGGAGCGGTCGACCACCCGGTTGGGCTTGCCGCGGCGCTCGTAGCTGCCGGTCCGGCGCAGCCGCGGGCTGATCTCCAGCGGTGGGGCGTCGGCCCACGGGGTGCTCACCGGTACGGGGTCGTCGGCGCGAGCGGCGAGGGTGTCGGCGTCGATCGCCAGGTGCCGGGCGGGGGAGAGCCCGAATGCGGAGCGCCAGAGCCGGTGCAGCGCGGCGTCGTCGGGGGCCTGGGCGAACCAGACGGCGAGGGTGCGGAAGTCGGCCGAGCGGTCCGACCGACCGGTGCGCCGCTCGTTGAGCGCCGCGACGACCTGCAGCAGTTGCGGGATGGCCGCGCGGGCCTGGGAGCGCAGCAGCTTGGCCTGGCTCGGATGTTGCGGTGCGCTGACGAACCAGGTCCGGAACCCGCGCCAGCGCTCGTGCCAGCGCACCCGGCCGCGGTCGAACTCGGCCTGCCGCGGATCGTCGGTGCCCTCGGGGCCCGCACCCGGGGCGGCGTCCTGAGCCTCGCGCCACGCGGCGGCGTCGAGCAGCGGCTCGACGCCGCGTTCCTCGATCCGCGCAACCAGCGTGGCGATCTCCGAGCCGGTGGCGACGAGGTCGGTGACGAACCGCTGCAGGTAGTCGATCAGCCGGTCCTTGTAGGCCTGGAACGCCTCGACGTCGGCGTCGTGCAGGTCGAGCGTGCGTTGCAGCGACCCCATGAACGCCCGCGCGTTGCCGGCGAGGTCAGTGAACCGGTCGACGAGCGAGCGCAGCAGCAGGTGCACCTTGGCCGTGTCGGGCTCCGGGGTGGCGGCCAGCTCGTAGAGCGCCTGGAGCTGGGTGGCGATGTCGGCCAGCGCGACGGCCTGCAGCGCGCCGCGGCGACCCAGCGCCTCGTCGTAGACCGCCACCGCCTCCTCGACGGCCTCCCCCGCGCGGGTGAGCTGGTAGAGGAAGCGGGCGCGGTGGAAGTCCTCCACCGTGGTGACGCGGCTGGTGTCGGGGTCGGCACGGAGATTGCCCCAAGCCGTCAGGCTCTCCAGCGCGTCGGCGACCGCGGCCGGATCGGTGGCCGTTCCGAGCGCCTCGTGCACGTCCTCGGGACGCAGGTGCACGGTGAACCGGCGCTTCGCGGCGACGAAGGCGAGCATGACGTCGCGGTAGAACCCGGACTTGGGCGCGGTGAGGTAGCTGAACGCCGTGAGCTCCTGCGGCATGCTCGTCTCCCTCCCGTGCCTCAGTGTGTGTCGAGGCTAGAGGCTGGCACCGACAGTCTTGACGCGCCCCGCAGGAGTCGGCGGCTGTCCGTGGTACTAGCACTTGTGCTACCTTCGGCGTGTGATCGTGGTTGGGCTGCGTGAGCTGCGACAACAGGCGTCCGAGCTGGTTCGCCGGGTGGAGGCCGGTGACGAAGTGACCATCACCGTCGCTGGCAGACCAAGCGCCCGGATGGTGCCGATCGCACCGAAGTCCTGGCGCACCTACTCCGACGTCGCCGACGTCTTCCACGGCCCGGCCGATGCCGAATGGGCCACCGACCGGGAACGCGTCGACGATGCCTTGCGTGAACCGTGGTCGCCGCAGTGAGGGCGGTGCTGGACACCACCCTCGTCATCGCCACCGACGTACCGCCGCTGGAAGGGGAACTGGCGATCAGTGTGGTCACGGTGGCCGAGCTTCATTTCGGTGTTCTCGTCGCCCGTGAGCAGTCAGTTCGGGCCGAGCGGCTGCGGCGCCTCAGCGTGCTGCAGCGGACCTTCGATCCGCTGCCCGTCGACGACGCCGTGGCGGCCAGCTACGGGCAGCTCGCTGCTGCGGTCGTCGCAACAGGCCGGCAACCACGTGCCCGCACGATGGACCTCCTGATCGCCGCGACCGCCCACGCCCACTCGGCCCGGCTCTACACGCGCAATCCCGACGACTTCGTCGGTATCGCGGATCTCGTGGACGTCGTAACTGTCTGATAGCGCCGGTTGTCACCGACCGACTACGGGCCGTGCGGCTATCCCGGCAGTGGGTGGATCAGGTCGTCGGGGCCGAGGGTGACGTCGAGGCGGGTGGTCGCGAAGCCAGCCCGCGAGACGCCGACATGGAGAGTGTTACCGTCCACGCCCGACAGGCCAGCCGCTGCTGTGGACAGCTCGCGAGCGTCGGCGTCGTCGAACGTCCCGCGGTCGCGCCACTTCACCGCGCCGACGAAGCCGATCCGGTCGGGCGGATCCGGCACCCCGACGAGATCGATCTCGGTGTCGTGGGCACGGTTCCACCAGCTGCCGACCCGCTGCGCGTCGCCGAATCGCCCGTCCGGGAGGAGCCGTGCGATCGCGTCGCGGATCAGTGGTTCCACCGCCAGGCCGCGGTAGGCGGTCCACCCGGCCCAGAGCGGGCGCGTCGCCAGCTCGGGTCGCCCGCGTGCGATGTCCTCGAGCCGGGGACCAACGAACCGGAGCCAGAACCGCAGGTAAGGGTCGGCGACGCGGTAGCGCCGCAGCCGCCGCGACGGTTTTGTCGAGAGCGGGTCTTCCACGGCGACGACCCGCTTGCTGGCCAGCAGCGCCAACGCCTGGCTCAGCGACGCGTCCGACACGCCGGCTCGGTCGGCGATGGCGCGGAAGCTTCGCCGCCCCGATCCGATGACCTCGAGCACGCGTCGCGGATGCGTCTGAGGCGGGAACTCGGCGGCGAGGCTGCGCTCGCCCATGACGACCAGCGGCGAGGTCGGGTCGGCGAGTGCGGCGTCGACGAACTCGCGCACTGTGACCCCGCGCGGCCACGAGGTGAGCACCCCGGGGAAACCGCCCACGACCAGGTGCGCGTCGATGGCTGCTGCGGCGTCGAGATCGAGCAGCTCGGCGACGGCGTCGGGGCCGAGCGGCTCGACGACCAGCTCCCGGTTCGACCGGCCATACAGCGGTCGGTCGTAGCTGGTCAGCGACTCCATGATGGCCAGGTCGGAACCGACCAGGACGAGCAGGATCGGCAGGGCGTTCAGCCGCCGGTCCCACAGCTTCTGGAACGTCGCCTCGATCGACGCGTCGTCGCCGAGCAGGTAAGGGAACTCGTCGATCACCACCACGGTGGGCGCGGGGCCGTGGGTCGCCGCGAGCAGACCCAGCGCGTCGTCCCAGTCACCCGGACGCGCGGCGGCGAACGAGGACGCCGACGGCAGTGACGAGCCGGCGACCTCCTGAGCGAAGAGCTCCACCTCGCGAGCCGATGGCCGCCGGGAGGCGGTGAAGAACGCCGCCGGTACCTGGGCGTGCCGGAGCCACTCCGTGAGCAGCCTTGACTTGCCAACCTGGCGGCGTCCCCGGACGACGACGAGCCGGCCCGCACCGGATTCGCGGACGCGATCGAGCTCAGCGTCGAGCGACGCCATCTCGTCGCGCCTACCGACGAAGGAGGGAAACGACACGGGTGAACTTTAGCAGGGCAAAGTTTAACCGGGCGAAGTTTAACCGGCCTGACCGAGTGCACGTCAGAACGGTGGGATGTCGTCGTCGGGTGGGCGGTCCGGTCGGGGTGGTGGTGGTGGGTCGGGTGCTGGTCGGTGCAGGATCGGCCGTTCGAGGCACGGTGGGGTTGATTCGTCGTCGGGTTCGGGGTGGCGGGGT
>JBBSQN010000058.1:0-32464 GCA_038257875.1 Mycobacteriales bacterium | reverse complement strand
CGCGGGTCATGGGCCGGTCGGTGGGGAGGCCCTGTTCGAGGTGACCGAGCGTTATCTGCGCTGGGTGTGGGAGCTCGCCGACCTGCTGGATGCGGAGCGGCTCGTCGGCAACCTGCACCGTGCCTATGTCGAGCTGACCGACTCCGGGCCGCTTGGTACGCCGATCGACCTCCTCGACTCGTTCCGCGAGATGGTCGAGTTCCACGGCGGCCTACCCGACTGTCACGCCTAGCTCGTGATCGCTGCGGGATTGTGCCTCAGGGACCCGCGGAGGGCGTTCACGTACCTCTCGTGGCGATCGTGGCCCTACAGGCCCAGCGATCGGGCGATCAGCTCCTTCATGATCTCGGTGGTGCCACCGTAGATGCGGGTGACGCGGGCGTCGAGGTAGGCCTTCGCGATGGGGTACTCGGTCATGTAGCCGTAGCCGCCGTGCAGCTGCAGGCACCGGTCGACGACGCGGCCCTGCAGCTCGGTGCACCACCACTTGGCCTTCGCCGCGTCGGTGGCGGTGAGCTCGCCCGCGTTCAGGGCTCGGATGCAGTCGTCGGTGTAGTGCTCGGCGATGTCGATCTCGGTGTCGATCTCGGCGAGCACGAACTTCGAGTTCTGGAACGACCCGATCGGCTGGCCGAAGGCCGTGCGCTGCGTGACGTGGTCCAGGGTGTGCCCCAGCGCCGTGCGGGCCGCGGCCACGGCGGCGACCGCCATGGACAGCCGCTCCTGCGGCAGGTTCGTCACGAGCTGGGCGAACCCCTGCCCCTCCTGCGGCCCCAGCAGGTTCGCCACCGGCACCCGCACGTCGGTGAACGACAGCTCGGCGGTGTCCTGGGCGTGTTGGCCGATCTTGTCGAGGTTGCGGCCGCGCTCGAAACCCGCCATCCCCCGCTCCAGGACGAGCAGGCTGATGCCGCTGTGCTTCTGGGCGGGCTCGGTCTTCACCGCGGTGATCACCAGATCGGCGTTGATCCCGTTGGTGATGAACGTCTTCGCGCCGTTGACGACGTAGACGTCGCCGTCGCGGCGGGCGGTGGTGGTTATCGACGCGAGATCGGACCCGATACCTGGTTCGGTCATCGCGATAGCGGTGATCAGCTCCCCGGACGTGATCCCGGGCAGCCATCGGGCTTTCTGCTCCGGCGCGGCGTAGGACAGGAAGTACGGCAGGCAGATGTCGTTGTGCAGGCTCAGCCCGAGCCCAGCGGCTGCGGCGTCGCAGCGCATGATCTCCTCGGCGATCACGGCGTTGAACCGGAAGTCGGGCACGCCGCCGCCGCCGAACTCCTCGGGGACGTCCATGCCCAGGAACCCCGAGCGTCCCGCGGTGGCGAACAGTTCCCGCGGGACGATCCCGGCGGCGTCCCACTTCTGCTGGTGCGGGACCACCTCGGTGTCGAGGAACCTCCGGAACGACTCGCGGAACGCCTCGTGGTCGGTGTCGAACAGGGTGCGACGCATCGTTCTTTTTTACCGCTTCAGCGGCCCCCGGGGCTCAGTTGCCGCCGAACGGCGAGCGCCCGCCGAACGGATCGGTGTTCTCGCCGCCCGTGTCGGTGGTGGCCGCCGTGTCCGGCTGGCTGCCCAGCGTGACCTGCACGGTGCGTTCGGCGCCACCGCTGAGGACCGTCAACCTCACCTGCTGACCGGGTGTGTGGGAGCCGATCCGGGCGACGAGATCGGCGAAGTCCTCAACCCGGGCGTCGTCGACCTTGGTGACGACGTCGCCGGCGAGCAGCCCGGCCTGCGCGGCGGGCGAGCCGTCCTGCACGGCGGCGATCTGCGCGCCGGAGCTGTTCTGCGGGGATCCGCCGATACTGCCCTGCACACCGAGCACCGGCTTTGTCGCCATACCGCTGTCGATGATCTCCTGCGCCACCCGCTTGGCCTGGTCGACGGGGATGGCGAAGCCCAGCCCGATGCTGCCGGTGCTCTGCCCGCCGCCGGTCGCGATGGCGGAGTTGATGCCGATGACCTGGCCGTCGAGGTTCACCAGCGGGCCCCCGGAGTTGCCCTGGTTGATCGGCGCGTCGGTCTGCAGACCGTTGTAGACGATGCCGGAGCCACCCTGGCCCTGCACCGCGACGGTGCGGTCGAACGCGCTGACGATGCCCGTCGTGACCGTGCCGGTGAGGCCCTGCGGCGAGCCGATCGCGACCACCTGCTGACCGACCTGCACGTCGGAGATGCGACCCAGCGTCGCCGGGGTGAGTCCGGAGACGCTCTGCAGCTTGATCACCGCGAGGTCGTAGCTGGGTGCGGTGCCGACGACCGTGGCCGGGTGTTCGCTACCGTCGGCGACGGTCACGGTGATCTCGCCGGTGGAGCCGGCGACAACGTGGTTGTTGGTCAGCACGTTCCCGTCGGCTGTGAGGATCACACCGCTGCCCTCGGCGGTGCCCCGGTTCATCGGCACCCGGATGTCGACGGTGCTCGGCACCGCCTGCTGGGCCGCGGCCGTCACCGAGCCCGGGATCGCGTTCGACGCGTTGGACGTCGCCGGGGCGGAGGTGAGCGCCGGGGTCGAGGAGCCGTCACCGAGCAGGGCGTAGGCGCCGCCGAACCCGGCACCGCCGCCGACGAGCCCGGCGATGAGCGCGACGGTCACGATGCCGGTCATCGTGCGCTGCTTGCGTGGCTGGTCGGCCACCCCGGCGATGGGTGCACCGCCGTACGGGATGCCGCCGTAGAGCGTGCCCGGACCGGGCGGGTACGGCGCGCCGGGGTAGCGGGGCCCGGCGGGGCCGGTGCTGTCCGCGGACGCTCCTGTGGCCGATGTCGGCCCGGGGGCAGCTGCGTAGGCCGGAACGGGGTGCTGGTCGGTGCCGGAGCCGTCGGCCGGCACGCTCGTGTCCCGGCCCCACTCCCTCTGCTCGTCACTCATGGAACCCACGGTGCTCCGGAAGCCTGGGAACAGACTGAGGACTACCTGGGAATCAGCCTGTGGGTGGGCTCAGCCGAGGAGCAGGAGCGCTGCCCACTGCGACCGGACTGCGGCTAACGACGATCCGACGTCCAGGTACCGAGGACGGCGTCGACTGCCGCGATCAGACTGCACCAGCTGGGCAGTCGGGACACCGGACCGTGGGGATCCAGCCTCTCGAGTAGCTGGCGCCGGTTCTCGGAGAACCTTCGGTCGAGGCGGTCACGCCGCCGACCAGTCACGCTCGCAGCCTCCAGCACAGCTTGCCGGAGCACCGCCTTGGGGTCGTAGACGCCCTCGACCTCATGATGTCTGGGCAATGACAGGGTTGTTCGTCCCCGTGGGTTTCCCGCGACCGTGCGGATCGCCTGCTCATCGAGCAGCAGCCACGCCTCGGTCATACGAACGGGGATGATCGGAACGAGGTGGCTGCTGATCTCGGTGGCGGCGACGGCGTCGCTGATCTCATCGAACCGAGCCCGTTGACCGGCACCGTCGGCGTCGCGGTGGACGACCACGACGTCGACGCGTCCGTGCAGCAGCTCCCGTCCGGCGAGGAGTCGTGAGCCGACGTCCTTGCTGACCTTGGGGAGCAACGAGAAGTCGGGCCGACTGAGGTGCAGGCTCACACCGCGGTCGAGGAAGAGGGTTTCGACGATATCCGCGAGCGGCAGGTCCGAGGTTCCCTCGGCGACGAACAGGCCTCCGTAAGTGCGTCCTGTCATCCTGCCAGATCCATGGGCAGTCGCAGCTGAGCGCCCGCCGGAGCAGCGAGGTAGGCCACCACATCGGCTTCGGAGAAGGTTCGGTCAGCGTTCTGGGCGCGCCACGACCCGCGGAAGGGCATCAGCGTGAGGGTCCGAGCGTGAGTGCCGTCGGGCAACCACTGTGGTTGCAGGTCGGCGAGCAAGAGGTCGGCCTCGTTGCAGAGCTGTACGACGCCGGGGGCGTGCGTGTTGACGATGACTTGGCGGAAAGGGTTGTCGCTGTCGGGTGCGTCGGAGGGGTCGACCGCCAGATCTTTCACGAGCTGCACGATCGCGGGCAGGTTCGCGGGATGGATCCCGTTCTCCGGCTCCTCCATGCACATCAAGCCGGTGAAGTTCGGATCCTCGAGCAGGACACAGAGCGCCAGGAATCGCAGCGTTCCCTCGGACAGCGAACGGGCCGGGAGGCGCAGGTTGCTGCGTTCCCGCAGGAACAGGGTGAAGACCTCCCGAACCTGGTCTGGTTCTACCGACAGGTCTTCGACACGGACTCCGGACAGATCAGACAGACGCCCCGCGACGCGCGCGTAGAGCGCTTCCGCGTCCGGGGTCTCCGCTGCGGTCGTGTCGTTCGCGATCCGGTACAGCGTGGCGGCGAGGTGCTGCCCGTTGTTGTCGAGAGACCGTGGCCCCGAGAAGCTGTCCGGGGTGCGCAGAGCTGAGGGTTCCAGTGCGAAGCGCCGCCAGCTCTGCATCTCGCGACGCGCGGCGAGGATCGTCGGGTAGTCGTTTGTCGTGATTGTGCTGAGCACGGTTCGCCCGGCTCGCGCGGCGGCTCGGAGCTGGGGCTTACCGCGGCTGCCACCGTCCCCATGGACGTTGATGACCGTTCCGGTCTCTTCCTCCGTCGTCGAGAGGAACGCGCCGCCGCGTCGCTGTCCGACGACAACCGAGTCACGGAACTTCGCAGCATCGTGCGGAAATCGGAGGTGTCGGGCCGCGTCTCCGCGATTGATGTGCGTCAGTTTCTCGCGCAACAAGTTCGGTCGCCCGATGCTGCCCGCATCGATCGGGGCCTCGTATCCGAGCGTGAGCTCGTAGCGGAGGAAGGTGGTGGCTGCTCGGGCGGGCGCCCCGAGGTCGTCCGCCACCTCCCTCGGCACGATCATCTCAGCGGCCAGATCGATCCGGCGCTCATGGTCGTGGTAGCCGTCCCAGAACAGGTCCCGCACGTCGCCACCGCGGGTTCCGGTCGAACCGCGTACCCGCTGTGCCGCTTCCACCATCGGTTCCGACGCGAGGGAGCTGAGGAACTCGATGGCGTCGAACACGTTGGACTTGCCGATGCCGTTGGCGCCGGCGATGCAGGTGAACGGACCGAACTCGGCGCGGGTATCGAGAAGGTTCTTGAAACCTCGTACCTCGAGCCTGCTCAGCATGCGCCGCAGCCTACCGGGCGGGAAGGCGCGTCCAGCCCTGCTCGACCGGATACGGACTGTGGAGGCGATCGTTGTCTGCTGGTGTTACCCCGCCCGGTCCCGGCGTGGTGGTTGGGGACCGGGCGGTGGGTCTCACGCGAGGGCGTCGATCAGCGCCTGGCGTTGCCGTTCGCCGAGGCCGGCGACGCGGCGGGAGGCGTCGATGCCGGTCTGTTCCAGCAGCGCCGAGACCTTGGCCGGGCCGTAGCCTGGCAGGCTCTTGAGCAGGTCGACGACCTTCGTCTTGCCGACGATGGTGTCGGACTTGGCGCGGTCGAGCACCGCGGGGATGGTCTGCTCCCCGCGGGCGATCGCGTCCCGCAGCTCCTTGCGGGCGGTGCGGGCGGCGGCGGCCTTCTTCAGTGCCTCGGCGCGCTGCTCGGGAGTGAGTGTGGGTAGTGCCATGTCGTCGTTCTCCTCTCCGCGCGTACATCCGGTACGGGTGTACGCAGGTCATCTTCGCCGACCAGCCTGACAGAACCGCGCAACGCCACGCGGGTACCCCCCGGAGAAGTTCGCTAGCCGCAGGAGGCGGCGATCGAGGTCGGTGCCGTCGACCTCCGGGGTGGGTCGGGTGTGGTAGAGGTGTCGGAGCCGGAGCTGCGCGGTGCCGCGCTGCTGCTCGGTGGGGTCGCGGTGGTTGTCGAGGTGCCGTTGATGGCGTCCCGCACGACCGCACGCATGTACAGGTAGTTCGGGTGCCCGGTGTTGAACCTGCCGTCGCGCTCCTCCGGGTCGGGCAGGCTGGGGTCGAACGACACGCTGTCCAGCGACGTCGAGCCCTCGTCGTTCGCCAGCGACAGCAGCGCCGGCAGGACCTGCTGCGGGATGTTCGTGGAGACGCTGTTCGTGGTGGCGGACGCGACCTCCTGGAAGTTCGACACCAGGTCGGTGGCGCTCTTCTGGTCGAGAATGTCCTGGATGAGGCAACGCTGACGACCCATACGCAGGTAGTCCGTGGAGCCGGTGCGCGAGCGGGCGAAGGCGAGCGCCTGCTTTCCGGCGAGCTTCTGGACCCCGGGCTCGAGGTAGCCGTCGGGCTTGACGAGTCGTCCGCTCGGGGTGATGCCACCGATGGGGATGCGCTCGGGGCCAACGTCGACGGTCAGGCCGCCCAGCGCGTCGATGATCGACGCAAAGCCGGCCATGTTGACCTCGACGTAGTAGTCGAGCTGCAGGCCGAGCATGTAGGAGACGGTCTGGTGCAGCAGGTTCAGCCCGGGGTCCGCGGTCGGTGTGCGCGGTGCGACCCCCGGGTACGCGTGGCCGTAGGCGTACACGGCGTTGAGCAGGTAGTCGCCCGACTGGGGGTCGGACCGGTCGTGGAAACCCTTCGGGAACTTCGTGGCCATCAGCGAGCCCGGGGGGAACTGCGCGTAACCGATGTTGCGGGGCAGCCCGAACAGCGTGGTGCGACCGGAGCGGGTGTCGACGCTGGCGACCATCATGGTGTCGGTGCGGGTACCCGTGCGGTCCGGCCCGGCGTCACTGCCGACGAGCAGGATGTTGAGCCGCGGCTTGTTGATCGCCTCGGCGGCGTCGGTGCCTCCACTGCCGCTGAACAGGGCGTTGAGCAGGTTGCGCTGGGAGTTGGCCAGGTTCGCGCCGAACCCGAGAGGTGCGGCGATGAGCATGCACAGCACCGTGACCACGGCGACGCCGAGCGCATGCCGGCCGGCGTCGAGCTCCGTCGGCCGGGCCAGTATGTAGGTGCGGACGATGACCGCGATCCAGACCAACGCGGCCAGCACGCAGCCGACGGCACCGACGATCAGGGTCCGGGTGGAGAGCAGGTTCCCGATCAGGTCCGCGCGGCGGGTGGTGAGGGCGAACCCGACGATGACGGCGACGGCCAGCAGGAACGCCCCGAGGATCAGCGCGCCGGTGCGGCGCCGCTGGAGCAGGAGGTGGCCCGACCCGGGTGCGATGGTGGCCGCCGCCGTGGTGAGCAGGGCGTTGCCGAGCGAGCGTGGCTTGCGGCGGCTGGCCGCACCGCGCCGTGGCCAAGGCGCCGCGGCATGGGTCTTCGACGTTGCGGTGCGGGTCTTCGGCTCGGGGGGCCCCACTCGACGCGGCTCTGTCCGAGCGGGCTCTGCTTGCTGAGGCTCCGCCGGTGGGGGTTTTGGTCGAGGGGCCGGCGTCGGACCGGGTTGGTTCGGTTGCGGTTGGGGTGCTTCGGTATGCGGAACGGGGAGGGTCGACAGCTCGGGCGTGCGTACTCGCGCGGGGTGGTGTGGAGGTACGGGTTGGGCGGGGGAGTCCACCAGGGACGCCGATCGCCGCGTCGGCTGCGGGTGGCGGGGATGCGGCACCGGTTGCCGCTCGCGTTCGGCACGTCGTGGCCAGGGTTGCTGCGAGTGCAGCTCCCGATTGCGTCCGGGGATGTGCCGACCGTCGTCGTCCACCGACTCTCCCTGTCCTCCCCGAGATAACGACCAGGACTCGACGGCGATGTCCTGGATCCAGCCACGCGTGAGGAGCACCCGAGCGACGCGCTTCGCCAGACTATCGCGCAGGCGAGGTCGTACTACGACTCCGGTCGGCCAGTCGCGTCGCTGGAGACCCGTCATGACCCGCTCGGTGAGCACGGTGACCGGGGTGACCGGTGCCGACCTGCGGCCCGAAGCCGTCGGCCGGGCGCCGCTGTGAAACGGCCGTCAGTCCGCATCGGCTTGACGGCCAGACGCCTCCCGGGCTGCACTGGCCGCCGCGGCAGCGAAGGGAGCGGGCGTGCGAACGGAGGCCGACACCGGGCGTCGCGGTGGCGCGGCGGCGATCGTGCTCGCCGGTGGCAGCGGCACCCGGCTCGGTGGCGATCAGAACAAGGTGTACCTACCGCTGGCCGGGCGTTCGGTGATCTCGTGGTCGCTCACCACGTTCGCCGGGATGCCCGAGATCGGGCCTGTCGTGCTCGTCGTGCGCGCGCAGGACCGCGACCTCGCCGACCGGGTGCTCGACCACGAGGTGGAGCACGCCGGCGTGGAGATCGTGACCGGCGGTACCACCCGCCAGGACTCCGAGCTCGCCGGCCTGCGGCAGCTGGCGGCACGGATTGACGGCGGGGCGGTGGACACGGTGCTCATCCACGACGGCGCCCGCCCGCTGCTCAGTCCCGTGCTCGCGGCTGAGGTGCTGCGTGTGGCCCGGGAGAGCGGCGGGGCGGTGCCGGGCCTGCCGCGTGAGGACCTCGTGGCGGTCGGGCCCGACGGCTCCGGGCTGGTGGGCCCCGCCCCGGACGGTCTTGTGGCCGTCCAGACCCCGCAGGGCTTTCGATCCGGACCGCTGCTCGCCGCCTACGAGGAAGCCGCCGACGACGGGTTCGCCGGCACCGACACGGCGTCCTGCATGGAGCGCTTCGCCGCTGACCTGCCGATCCGCTGGGTCCCGGGCGAGGAGCGCAACTTCAAGATCACCTACGCGCACGACCTGCTGGTCGCCGAAGAAATGCTGGCCCACTTGGGCTACCATCTGCCCACGATCTGATCGCTAGCTACGCCGTAGCTCACGACAATCATCGCACCATGATGCTCCTCGTTGCCAAGGTCGCTGAATGGAGCATCCGGTGGCGTAAGATCTCGATGAACAATAATTACCATATCCCATGAATTTCGGTACGATTCTTGCCGGATGTCTTAGCTGATCGAAGTGCGAAAAAAGCACGGCTCGTGCTCTCCCCTATAGCCGCATGAGATTTTGAAGTCGAGAGTGGCCCGTTGTTGCGATAATTCCTCGGAAAATTCTTGAACAGATGTTTTGTCCAGTGCGAACAACGCGCTGTCGCCGCCTGTGCTGAGATGGGTGACGCCCGGCAGTGTGCTTAGTCTGCCCACAACTGTAGATATGGCCCCGTCAGTTGCATTACTGTGACGGACGGCTTCTCGCTGCTCATCACTAAGAAGCAAATACTCCATCCGGGTGCCGACATCGTCACCATCGATCAATGCAAAAATCTCCGGGCTTGTCGGAGTGGATGAGTTTTCGTTCCATGGGACAAGTCGTATGTCGCCAATAGTGGCCGCTAAAGCCGTGAGTAGAATTGTCGGGCCGTCCGAGAGAAGTCGCACCGGTACGGTATTCAGCCCGAATTTCTGTCGGCACAGATCGCGATAGGCAGCTCGGATCTCGGCAACGACTCCATGGGCGGCGCCATCTTTCAGGAGATCAATAAGTCGTGTATTATCAATCTGAACAACTACGGCCCAAGAGCAGGAGTCTGTTTCGGTCACTTGGTAGGGCGTGGAAGTCTCGCCTGCGGCCGCACGCTTCGCCGTGGAGATGAAAGCTTGCGGAGCCGACTGGCTCCAGGAGCCGGCTCGGATGATTAGGGCGATTCGCGCGGGACGTATAACGTGCGTATCAACATTCAGGAGTTCGACCGAGTGAATCTGGCACACGGGCCTGTGGGCAGCGCTCGAGAAAGACCGTGCGAGATCTATACGGTGCACATCGTCGCGGTCGGAGTGCCGAGATAGATATCGGACTTCCAATGAAGTACGTGCAGACAGGGTGTCACCTCTTTCTTCCCCGACCACCTGTGTGTGTAGTCGGCGACCGAGTTCGACTGCCTCCGCCTGGCGACACTGGAGATAGAGGAACAACGGTTCGTTTGAGAACCCGACAACGGCGCTTTCTGCAAGTCGATGCTCAATAGTGGTGAATGTCCAGCGCACTCGATCGGCAGTGCTATGTAGTCGTTCGGCCGCTGGCTCCGGACCCGTACGAAACCATGCGCGGTGCTTGTTGAAAACAAGATCAGCGAACTCGGATAGCTGCGTTAGTGGCGACTCGACATCACCACGTCCAGGAAGGTGTATAAACACCGCGATGCCCTGGCGGCGTGAATTTTCGACAGCATATATTAATGCAAAGAGGCCAGCAATGGTCCATCCTATGAGAAGAAGAGAGTACTGCGGTAGGTCGAGTATTGTACTGACGCCGATGAGCAGGCTTGGTAGAGCTCCAGCAGCCAAGGCGATGCTTACCCAGACCGTTAGCCGACCCCCGTCGGTTTCCGTCGTGACATAATGCAGACGTCGTCGCACTCGCTTCAGCACCATATCAGTCCTCCGATCTCGACAGGCCGGTACATCCTGGAGCAAGTATGTATTGTCGCCATCCCGGCCGTTGTAATCCCGGTAGTCTCGCAGGATGCACTACAGCTCTGTGCAGAGGCTGGGTGACCAGCTCAGCTCGCAGGGTCGGTTCCGGGATGACCGGCTCCAACGAGGGCTCGGTCTGTATGGAAGCTGTGGAGCTGAGACCAGTGAGGATGTGGTCGATGTCGTAGACAGTGGCCATGAGGCTGCAGGTGAGGAGGTGGCGGATCTTGACATGGGAAGGGCCGGACGGATCAGTCATGGGTGTCAACGGGTCAGGTCCTCCGTGAACGGGTGATCTTCATAGGTACGTGCGGGTGACGGCGAGGAAGACGTGGGCAAGCATGTAAGAGGTCACGTGGCGGTGCCAGGGGATCACTTGCGGACTTGGTACTCGTCAGGCTGAGGAGGTCTGTCTCCTGTTGTGATCTTCGGCGGTGCGAAGGGCGTCGACCGCCAGATTAAATGGGATGGCGAGAAACTGTGGACTGGGCCCGGACGCAGCTGGGAGCGGTCTTCAGTGGAGGTGACATCGTGGACTTTCTCCGCGGGCCGACCTATGTAGCGGAGGTTGATTCCTCGGCAGCCAGGGCATCAGCGCGTTAGGATTTCGTCACGGAATCGCCATGCGCGATCGAGGATGCAGGCGCCGGGAGACGCCATCGGCTCGTTCTGAAGCAGCCAATGCACGGTTTCGCTGGTGAATGGCAGGCCTTCCGATACGGTTGAGGACTCGGCCGCAGTGATGAGAACACCTTCGGCGTTAAACTGCACAGCGCAGTCGAACAGATCGTCGAACACGTCGTCGTCGAACACGGCAACGGTGAGGATCGTCGCAGTGAGCGTGAGTGCGTCGAGACCTACGCCGAGGCAGAAGGCTGACACCCGCCCGGCATCGCGTGCCTGTTGGAGCGTCCGGTAGAGCTGCCAGCTGTCGTAGTCGAGCGGTTGCCCGGAACTGCCGTCGCGCTCGGGTTCGCCGAGGATCTCCTCGGAGTACTCGCGCACGATGTTGCGCCACAGGTCGAAGTCGTTCTCACGATCCCTGCTCGCGATACTTGATGACTGGAACTCACCGGCCGGGATCAAACCGTAGATTCCGGCAGCGGTGGCGACTTTTGCCGGGTCACGCCAGTGCAGCAAGAACGTTGTCTTCCCCGTGAGGCGGTGTCGGCGCAGGGTGAGCGTCTCAATGGCTGGCATGACGAAACGTCGCCGAAGGTCGAACGGGTCACCGACAAGGGCGCGTAGCGGCAGCTGGGACCACGGCTGAATTGAACCGGCGTCCGTGTCATCGGCCAGCGCCAGCTCGTGGGCCACAGCCTCCGAGAGGTCGAGCTTGTCGAAATAGGTTCCCAGACCGAACAGCAGCCGTCCTGACGACGCAGCGAGGTCGACGTCAAGGAGCCGGTAGCTCGGTCGGTTCTCGAACAGTGTCGGAGGGTCGAGATACCGGATCGCTGCGGTATACCGGTTGAATCGCTGGCCTGGCGCGCGCAGCGGCAGCATGCGCGCTGCCTCTGGTTCGTCGCCTGTGACAGATACCCCCACAGCCTCATCTGTCCACTCAAGAGTGACGTTCTCCAGCCGGATCGGCGAGCGCGGGATCCAGGCACGGTGCGCCATGAACGGAACCTCGCCGAGACGCACGTCAGCGCGGTACAGCTCAGCAGCTGTGCGGGCCAGCGCGCCGCGGGTCCGGTTGAGATGCCGTCGGCCGCTGCGCCATTCAGCCTGGCTGCTCTCAACGGAGTCGACGGCGCCGACGAGCGCTGCGGTGACGGGTGGGGCCACCGGACGGAGCAGCTCGTTCGAGATGCCGAGTCGGTTGGGCGAGATGTCGAGCTGGTGAGCGATCCGGAGGAGCATCTCGATGTCGCGGACCCGCCGCTGGCCAGTCTCGATCTTGGATATGTAGGACTGGTCGAGGTTGAGCAGCTGGGCGAGGTCGGCCTGGTTGATCCCGTGCGCCTTCCGGTACTCGCGCAGCACCTCCGTAAGGAGGTCGGGGTTCAGCTCGACCTCGGCAGCGGTGCGCGGCGACAGCCACGGCGAGTCGGGCGACATAGACGCTGGACCTCTCTGTTCGGAGCGTCGGTAGGACGGAACGTGGCGTCTGACCAGGGCATATGCCGACCCGTCCTAGGGGTGGGGTCGGTAGGACCAACCGTCCTTGGACAGTCACGGTACGGGCTGCGAGTCTGATCGCCATGGACACCACAGCAGCGTGGACGACGACGGGGAGACGCGCGCCGTCAGGGCGGCGTCACGGGCACCACCAACGGCGAGCACGGACACCAGGCTAGCGCTGATCATCCGGATTGACCTAACGCTGGCCTGAGCAAGCCTGCCGCCCAGGCGTCAGCTCCCTGTCGTCGTTCCGCTCGTGTGCCCTGCGGAAATCGCAGCCCGCATGAAGCTTTCTGGCTCACACCAACAGTATCCTGGAAAGGTGGAAAGATGAATCACGAAGTCAACGTCAAGGCGTGGGTCGCGGTGCGGGATGACTGCCAGATGCAGTACCACTGTCTCAGTGAAGGCAAGGTGGAAGTGGGGCTCGGCGAGCGTCAGAACGGTTTCGATATGCTGTTCACTCGGGTCAGCCTGGCGCGTTTAGCGGAGCTGGCAGCACAGGCTCTGCAAGCCCCTCCAGACGACGACGCCGAGCCGGTCACGCTGACCTCCAGCACCCCGCCGACCGTCACCTGAGGTGGGCACGACCGGAGTCACCCGCGTCAGTCGAGGGGTACCTCGTACACGAAGGTGTGCCGGTCCGCTGCGACGACGAACATGGTCACCTCGACGGGTTTCTGCGCCGTATCGTAGATGGTTCGGATGAGGTCTACGACGGGTGTTCCCGGAACCAGCCGGAGCGCGGTGACCTCGTGCGGTGTCGGCATCCGGGCGACGAGCTCTTCGACGGCGGTGTCGAGGGTGACTCCCAGGCTGTCGACCAGGTACGCGTGCGTGCCGTTGGTCGGCTTGGCGTGCTCGGCGAGCGTCGTGCCGTCGGCGAGTTCATGGGTGAAGTAGCTCGTGGCGGTCTGAGCGACCTCACCGTCGATCGACAGCAGGTAGCTCCGGCGAACGACAGGCGCGCCGACGGGCAGGCTCATGCGTTCTGCCACGTCGCGTGGTGCGGGGACCGAGGCTACCTCGGTCAGGTCGGCGTGCCGTTGGAAGTTCTGCGCAGCGGCTTCGGCTTCCAGCGGTGCGGTTGACGGTGCTCGCTGGGAGCGGAGGTGTCGGGTGGACCCCAGGCGTCGTAGTCGGCGTGGCTTGCGGACGAACGTGCCACGGCCCTGCCGCGTGGCGACGAGCCCCTCGGCCTTGAGCTGCTCGATCGCCTGGCGGACGGTCCCCTGCGCGGTGCCGTACTCGTCGACCAGCGCTCGTACCGAGGAGAGCGTCGCTCCGTCAGGCAGGTCACCTTCGGTGATCTGCCGTCGCAAGGCGTCCGCGATCTGGAGGTAGGCGGGCGTGGGGTCTGACGGGTTGATAGCACTCAAGCCGGGCTACCTCTCGTTTGGGCAAACTCACAGACCTCCAGCTTACACAGGACAGTTGACTCATACACTGTTCTAGTTAACCATCAGAGACGACACAGTGTGGGGAAGGGAGACCGCGATGTCGACCGCAATCAGTCCGCTCATCGCTGCGGGGAGCCGGTTCCCGGTGGGTACCGGTGAACCCGAGGTGGCCGAGCAGATCTCGCCGGTGGTGCTGCGCTCGTTCCTGATGCGTGGGGCGGAGTCGGTGCGGCACTCGCCGTACACGATGGGGGCCACACCGAAGACCACCAGTGGCTACGACGGCACCCGCGATGATGAGAGTGAGGAGTTCAACCAGCCGGACTTCTCGCCGTGACCGCCCGTGACACGGTGCTGGTCATCGCCGACGCGACCGACACCACCGCCGATCGGGTCTGCGCCGTCCTCGCCGCGCGCAGGGTGCCGATGTTCCGGTTCGACACCGCCGAATTCCCCGGTCGGCTCGTGCTGAACACCGAGTCGGTCGGCGACACGTGGCGCGGCGAGCTGATCCGTGGTGGGGATCGGCTGGACCTGGATGCGGTGCAGTCGGTGTACGTGCGTCGCCCGCGCCCGTTCGAGGTTCCGGGTCATCTGACCACGGCCGAGCGGTGGCATGCCGCGACCGAGTGCCGCTACGGCCTCGGGGGCTGCCTGACCTCGTTGCCGGTGCCGTACCTGAACCATCCCAGCCGGGCCGCGGACGCCGCCTACAAGCCCCGCCAGCTCCGCGACCTGCAGGCGTGCAGGTTGGTTACGCCGCCGACGCTGGTGACCAACTCCGCCGACGCCGTCCGGGCGTTCGCCACCCGGCACGGCCCGTTGATCTGCAAGTCGATCGCGGCGACGGTGCTGCACACCGGCGACACGGCGCACGTCGTCTACACCCGCTGTCTCACCGACCACGACGTGCACGCCCCGGGCGGGCTCGACGGCGTCGACTACGCCGCGCACCTGTTCCAGCCTTTCGTCACATCCGAGTTCGCGGTGCGACTGACCGTGATCGGGCAGCGGTTGCTGGCCGTGCGGATCGACGCCGGGTCCGAGCGGGCACGCGTGGACTGGCGCGCGGACTACGACAGCCTCACCTACGAGATCATCGACGTCCCGCACGCCGTGCAGCGTGGTGTCGCGGGGTACATGAGGTTGTCCGGGCTGCACTACGGTGCCGTCGACCTACTCGTCCGCCCCGACGGCACCTGGGTCACCCTGGAGATCAACCCGGAGGGCAACTACTCCTGGCTTGAAGAGGAGACCACGCTCGCTTTCTCCGCTACCGTCGCGGACTTCCTGGCCGGAGACCTCCCCGCATGGCACTGACCGACGATCGCGACGTCGCGCGTCGGCTGGCAGCGCTCGCCGAGGAGCTGACCGCAGCCGGCTACCTGCGCAGCCCGCGGTGGCGCCGCGCGTTCCTCGCCGTGCGCCGCCACGTGTTCGTGCCGCGGTACTGGCACGACGACGACCCTGGCGCGTTCCCAGCCCGCTGGCGGATGGTCGACCGCGCTACCCGTGACCACGGCGAGTGGCTCGACGCCGTCTACAGCAACCGCACCCTGGCCACCGAGCTCACCGGTACTCCCGCGGTCACGGGGGAGGGCATGCATCCGCAGGTGACCAGTTCCTCCACGATGCCCGGCCTGGTGCTCGCCATGCTCGACGACCTCGACGTCGCCGACGGCATGACCGTGCTGGAGGTCGGCACCGGTACCGGCTACGACGCCGCCCTGCTCTGCGAACGCCTCGGCGACGGCCTCGTGACCAGCGTCGACCTCGGCCCCGAGCTCGTCGCGTTGGCCCGCGTCCGGCTCGCCGCCCACGGCTACCACCCCTGCCTGGTCACCGGTGACGGCGCTGCCGGGGTGCCCGGCCGGGCGCCGTTCGACCGGGTCCTCGCCACCTGCGGCGTCGGCGAGATCCCCGCGGCGTGGATCACCCAGAGCCGCGACGGCGGGAAGATCCTCGCCAACCTGTCCGGCCCGTTCAACGCCCACGCCCTGGTCCTGCTCACCGTCACCGGCGACACCGCCTCCGGGCCGTTCCTGCGCCAGTCCGGCGGTTTCATGCCCCGCCGCACCGATCCCGATCTCGTCGTCGACCCCCGCGCCGCCGTGCACCGCGTGGCCACCGACCCCACCGACGGGCACAGCCCGCTCGACCCGCGGCAGCTCTACACCGACCCCACCTGGGGGCTGCTCGCCCAGACCCACCTCACCGGCGTGGTCTCCCGACAGGTCTACCTCGACGACACCGAGAACCTCGGCACCGAGCTCGCCAGCCCCGACGGCACCTCGTGGGCCCTCGTCCACCACGAGCCCGACCGCGACGGCCACCACCTCACCCAGGCCGGACCGCGACGGCTCTGGGACGAGCTCGACACGCTGCACCAGCGGTGGGTAGCCCGCGACCGCCCCGACCACCACCGCTTCGGGCTCACCGCCAGCCCCGACGGGCCGACCCGCCTGTGGCTCGACCATCCCGAACGCGGCTTCACCTGATCTGTGCTCCGCCCGCGGCACCTGTCGACGCACTGGACGTCGGGCTGATGTACTGCGCACCATGCTCACCGACCGCACGACGCTCACTCAGTTCCTGATCGAGGAGCGGCGCCGCCATCCGGGCGCGAGCGGGGAGTTGAACTCGCTCATCCTCGACATCGCGATCGCCTGCAAGGCGATCGCCAAGCGGGTGGCCTACGGGGCGCTCGGTGACGTTCTCGGCTCCGCGGCGACGACCAACGTCCAGGGCGAGACTCAGCAGAAGCTCGACCTGGTCGCGAACGACCTGTTCCTGCGCACCAGCGAGTGGGGTGGCCTCGTCGCCGGCATCGTCTCCGAGGAGCTCGAGGAGCCGTACGCCCTCCCGGAGCGCTACCCGCGGGGCAAGTACCTCCTGGCGTTCGACCCGCTCGACGGCTCGTCCAACATCGACGTGAACGTCGCGGTCGGCAGCATCTTCTCGATCCTGCGCGCGCCGAGGCCGGGGGTCGACGCCACCGCCGAGGACTTCCTGCAGCCAGGCTCGCGGCAGGTCTGCGCCGGCTACGCGATCTACGGCCCGTCGACGATGATCGTCCTGACCGTCGGAACGGGGGTGCACGGGTTCACGCTCGAGCCGCAGCTCGGCGAGTTCATCCTGACCCATCCGTCGATCGGAATCCCGGCCGCCGCGAGCGAGTTCGCCATCAACGCCTCGAACAGCCGCTTCTGGGAGCCGGCAGTGAAGCGCTACGTCGACGAGTGCGTCGCCGGCAGCACGGGCCCTCGCGGCAAGGACTACAACATGCGCTGGGTCGCCTCGCTCGTCGCGGAGATACACCGCATCCTCACCCGCGGCGGGGTGTTCCTCTATCCGCGTGACACGAAGGACCCGGAGAAGCAGGGACGGCTGCGCCTGCTCTACGAGGCCAATCCGGTGGCCTTCATCGTCGAGCAGGCGGGCGGGCTCGCGAGCACCGGGCGAACGCGCGTTCTCGATATCACACCGGACGAGCTGCACCAGCGCATCGCGTTCATCTTCGGTGCGAGCGAGGAGGTCGAGCGCATCGAACAGTACCATCGCGACCACAGCACGGTCGAGGATTACGCACCACTTTACGGCAACCGCGGTCTGTTCCGCACCTCGGATTGAGCGAAAGGGAAGAGGCCATGTCAGTCAAGTATCCGATCGTCGCCATCACTGGTTCGTCAGGCGCCGGGACGACATCGGTGATGCGCATCTTCGATCAGATCTTCCGGCGCGAGAACGTGAACGCAGCGATGATCGAGGGCGACAGTTTCCATCGCTACGACCGCACCGAGATGAAGGCCAAGATGACGGAGGCGACCGCGGAGAGTGACCATACGTTCAGCCACTTCGGGCCGGAGTCGAACCTGTTCGTCGAACTCGAGGAGCTGTTTCGACAGTACGGCGAGACCGGCACCGGCCGCGTGCGGAAGTACCTGCACGACGACGAGGAGGCGGAGCCCTATGGGCAGTCTCCCGGCACGTTCACACCCTGGGAGGATCTGCCCGGCGAGACAGATCTGCTGTTCTACGAGGGCCTGCACGGAGCGGTCGCGACCGATAAGGTCGACGTCGCCCAGCACGTGGACCTGCTGATCGGCGTCGTTCCAGTGATCAACTTAGAGTGGACCCAGAAGCTGCAACGGGACAAGGCGACACGGGGCTACTCCACCGATGCGGTGACCGACACGATTCTGCGCCGGATGCCCGACTACGTGAACTATATCTGTCCGCAGTTCTCGCGCACGCACGTCAACTTCCAGCGGGTGCCGATGGTGGACACCTCCAACCCGTTCGTCGCCCGGACCATCCCGACGCTGGATGAGTCGATGCTCATCATCCGCTTCGCCGATCCCCACGGCATCGACTTCCCGTACCTCCTCTCGATGCTGCACGACTCTTTCATGTCGCGCGCCAACACCATCGTCTGTCCCGGCGGAAAGATGGATCTCGCGATGCAGCTCATCTTCACGCCGATGCTCTGGCGGTTGATCGAGCGGCGCAAACAGGCGCATGAGCACTGACGGATCTTTCAACTGGATCATGCTTGTTGTGAGTCCGCTGGCAGCAGCGGAGCTCGGCCGTGGCGAAAGATATTTCGTTCATGTGGTTCGAGATCACCGGCAAGTGTCAGCTTGAATGTCAGCACTGCTATGCGGAGTCCGGTCCGCATGGCGTGCCCGGGTCGATGTCCCGCACCGACTGGATCACGACGATCGATGATGCGGCTGACCTCGGTGTGGCGATGGTGCAGTTCATCGGCGGAGAGCCAACGCTACATCCTGATTTGCCGAAGTTCGTTCGACATGCACTCGACAGAGCGGTGCGTGTTGAGATCTATAGCAATCTTGTTTATGTACCAGAAATGTTGTGGAAAGTTTTCTCTCAGCCGGGTGTTCGCCTCGCGACGAGCTACTACTCCGATGAAGCTCAGCAGCATGAACAGATCACTCAACGACGCGGCAGTTACGCGCGAACCCGGACGAATATCCGTGAAGCGCTGCGACGCTCGATACCGCTAAGAGTGGGTGTCATCGAGGTCCGAGACAGCCAGCGCATCGAGCGAGCTCGTGCTGAGCTGGCAGCGCTGGGAGTCACAGACGTGCACGTCGATCGCCTACGTCGGGTTGGCCGAGGTGCCAACCAAGAGCCTTCGGATGTCAACGAACTTTGTGGACATTGTGCACAGGGCGTCGTGGCCGTGTCGCCGACGGGTGAGGTGTGGCCGTGTGTCTTTGCGCGGTGGATGCCGCTCGGGAACGTCCGAACGACGCCCTTGATGGAGATTCTTTCCGGCACGCTGATGGCGTCTGCCCGGACGGTGTTGTCGAAGTCTGATTGGGGCGATGTGACCGCGATATGTGATCCGCGGTGCTGTCCGAACAATATGTGTGATCCGCAGTGCTCGCCGTCGTGCAGTCCGTCGTGCACCCCGGCGGGTAACTGCGTTCCTACAGGAAACTGCGCACCGAACTACTAGTCGATGTGAGGCATGCTCGTGCTCGTGCAACGCGCCTACATTCCGGGTTGCCCGGAAGCGGCAGAAATGTGGCCGCTGTCGGTGCCGGCGATCGCCGCGATTGCTGCTCGTGGACTGACCTTCGAACGTTCGATCACACTCCTCGTCGGTGAGAACGGGTCGGGGAAGTCGACGGTTGTCGAAGCGCTCGCTGAAGCCTACGGGCTGGACGCACGTGGCGGTCGTGCTGGCCGTAAATATGGCAACGCCCGTCCGAAGACGAAGCTCGGCGAGCTGCTTCGTGTTGAGACGACCGCGGTAGGCGCGCGGATGCGCAGCGGACCGCGCTCGAAGAACAAGGGATACTTCCTGCGCGCGGAAACTGCTTTTGGATTCATGGAAGCAGTGCGCGGGATGCAAGGATACTGGGCGGACGATACGTCCACCATGAGTCATGGTGAGGGCTTCCTGACGGTGCTCGACGCCATGTTCGACGGCCCGGGTTTCTATGTGCTGGATGAACCGGAGGCTGCGCTGTCGTTCACGTCCTGCCTGCGCCTGGTCGCACTTATGGATCACCTAGCGGGTCTCGGCGGTCAGGTCGTGTGTGCCACTCACTCCCCGTTACTCGCAGCAACGCCCGGTGCCGAGATCGTCGAGCTAGGCGATCACGGATACCGTCGCGTGAAGTGGGATGAGCTACAGCTTGTGGATCAATGGAGGAGATTCTTTGCCGATCCTTCGTTCTATTTTTGACACTTCGTCGAGTAGTGATTCGTCGGCGCATGTCCGGGAGGCGCGTTGCCATTCGTGAGCGATCAGGACGATGTCGCCGGGCGTGCAGGGGTGGATGCGGATTTCGCAGAATGGCTGCACGGTTGCTTACGAAGGGCGGCAACATGCTTTGGCGTCGCGATCCAAAGCGCCCCGACATTCGGATGGCGACTGCGCTCCATCAGTGCGCCGATCAGCGGGCCGGGACAAGACGGTTGGTTACGCGTCGTGACCGAGCAGCCGTGTTACCTGCCAGCCGACTTCTGGACCGGAAATCACGATGCCAACAACATCGTCAGCGTTGCGAAGCCGGTCGTGCTCGATGTGGGTGAGTGGTTCGATCCGAAATGGCATCGGCAGGTACGTTCTGAGTTGATGACTCGGCAGCCGGGTACACCTTGCTCAGGTACGGACGTCTTACGCTGGCCGCTCCAGCTACCTGATCGATGGTGGTCCGATCTGCGCAGCGGGCTCGGTGCACTCCATGCTGAGTCGACCAGTCGCGTCAATACTGATCAGGATAGGATTTCGCAACGTGTGCGCGAGGTGTTCGGAGATCAGATAGACGTCCGTGTGGAACACTGGCACACAGTGCATGGGGATCTGCATTGGGGCAATCTCGTCAGTCAACCGTTCGCGCTGTTGGATTGGGAGATGTGGGGGCGAGGGCCCGCAGGGCTCGACGAGGCCACCTTGAGGTGCTACAGCCTTCTCGTAGAGCCGATCAAAGCGAGAATAGATGATGAGTTCAGACAGGCCCTCAGCGGCAGATCTGGCTGTGTTGCCACAGTTTATGCAGCGGCGCGTCTACTGCGTCGAGCCACTGCGGACTTTCCCGACATCGCCGCTGTCCTGCACCATGTAGGACAGCGTGCAATCGACAACATGAGGCGCATGCCGTAGGAGAGGTACGACTGTGCCGCTCGCGCTGCTGAGCTGACCCGGAGTGCGTCGTGGCTGTCACGCGTTCGGAGCGGATCGCCGCCAGGAGCTGTCACTAGACTCTGAGGATGGCTGAGGCAGCGTCCTCGCCGGGTCCGTTCTGCCTGGCCGCGGATTTCCCGGCACCGTCGCGCGACGAGTGGGTCGCGCTGGTCGACCAGGTGGTCCGTGCGGCGGGGTGGACTCCCGAGGGGGCTGAGCCGGGTGCGGGGGTCGAGATGCTCACGCGGTCTGATCCGGACGGGATCCGGGTGCGGCCGCTCTACACCGCCGCCGACGCACCCGCCGGTTCCATCGGTGTGCCCGGTGCGCCACCCTTCGTCCGTGGGTCTCGAGCCGGTGGGTCGGTACCCACGGGCTGGGACGTCCGGCAGCGCCATGCCGAGCCCGACCTCGAGGCCGCGAAGGCGGCGATCGCCGACGACCTCGGCAACGGGGTCAGCTCGATCTGGCTCGCCGTCGGCGACGGTGCCACCGCGGTGGCCGACCTGCCCGCCGTGCTCGCCGGCGTCCACCTCGACCTGGCGACGGTGGTGCTCGACGCGAGTGTCCTCGCCCCCGCCGCTGCCGAGGCGTTCTTCGCGGCGGCCGCCGAGCGTGGTGTCGCCGACGCGGACCTGCTCGGCACCCTCGGGCTCGACCCGATCGGGCTCCGGGCCCGCACCGGTACGGGCCCGGAGATCGACTCCATCCTGCCGCTCGCCGGTCGCGTCGCCGAGCGATACCCGCACGTGCGGGCCGTCGTCGTCGACGCGCTGCCGGTGCACTGCGCGGGGGGTTCCGACGCCCAGGAGCTCGGGTTCTCCCTGGCCTCCGGGCTTGCCTACCTGCGGGTCCTCACCGGTGCGGGCCTGGACGTCGGCACCGCCGCGCGGCTGCTGGAGTTCCGCTACGCCGCCACGGCCGAGCAGTTCCCGACGATCGCGAAGCTCCGGGCGGCGCGGCTGCTGTGGTCCCGGATCACCGAGGTCTGCGGCGGCGCGCTGGCCCCAACCTCCTCGGCACAGCGCCAGCATGCCGTCGGCTCGCCGACGATGCTCACCCGCCGCGATCCCTACCCGAACCTGCTGCGCGGCACCCTCGCCGGGTTCGCCGCCGGTGTCGGCGGGGCCGACGCCGTCACGGTGGCGCCCTTCGACGCGGCGATCGGGGCGTCGGAGCCGTTCTCCCGGCGGATCGCGCGCAACACCCACGCGCTGCTGGTCGAGGAGGCACACCTGGCGCGTGTGATCGACCCGGCGGGCGGCTCCTGGTACGTCGAGGCGTTCACCGCCGAGCTCGCGCGGGTGGCGTGGGCGTTCTTCCAGGAGATCGAGGGCGCGGGCGGCGCGGTCGCCGCGCTGGACTCCGGGCTCGTCGCCGAGCGGGTGGCGACGGTGCGCGCGCGGCGCGAGCGGGACGTCGCGACCCGGCGGGTCCCGATCACCGGGGTCAGCGAGTTCCCCGACCTGGCCGAGAAGCCCGTCGAGCGACGCCCGCTCCCGCCACCCCCGTCCGGGGGTCTGCCGGTGTACCGGCCCGCGGAGCCGTACGAGGCGTTCCGCGACCGGTCCGACGCGCAGCTCGCCGCCACTGGTGCCCGTCCCCGCGCGTTCCTCGCGACGCTCGGCCCGCTGGCGTCCTCCGTCGCCCGCGCCGGGGTCGCCCGCAACGTGCTGCAGGCCGGCGGCGTCGAGACGGTGGAGGCCGGACCGACGCAGACCCTCGAGGACGTCAGGAAGGCCTTCGCCGAGGCCGACACCTCGGTGGCGGTGCTGTGCTCCACCGACGCGCTCTACGCCGAGCGGGCCGAGGCCACCGTGGCCGCGTTGCGGGCGGCGGGCGCGACCCACGTCCTGCTGGCCGGGACGGCCGAGGTCCCCGGCCTCGACGGGCACCTGGCCGCCGAGGGCGACGCCCTGGCCGTGCTCGACGCCGTCTACGCCGCGCTGGGGGCGGTGCGATGAGCCTGCCCGACTTCACGCAGGTCCCGCTGGAGAGCGACACCGCCCCGGCGAGCGACTGGCTGGCCGCGCTGGCCGGTGCGGAGCCCCCGGCGACGTGGGAGTCGCCCGAGGGCATCGGCGTCGCGCCCCTCTACACCGCCGCCGACCTGGCCGACGTCGACTTCCTGGGCACCTACCCCGGCATCGCGCCGTACCTGCGCGGCCCGTACCCGACGATGTACCGCACCCAGCCCTGGACGGTGCGCCAGTACGCCGGGTTCTCCACCGCCGCGGCGTCCAACGCCTTCTACCGGCGCAACCTCGCGGCCGGGCAGAAGGGCCTGTCGATCGCGTTCGACCTGCCCACCCACCGCGGCTACGACTCCGACCACCCGCGCGTCGGTGGCGACGTCGGCATGGCCGGGGTGGCGATCGACTCCCTCTACGACATGCGCGAGCTCTTCGACGGCATCCCGCTCGGGGAGATGTCGGTGTCGATGACCATGAACGGCGCCGTGCTGCCCGTGCTCGCGCTCTACATTGTGGCCGCGCGCGAGCAGGGCGTCGCACCCGCGAGGCTCGCCGGGACCATCCAGAACGACATCCTCAAGGAGTTCATGGTCCGCAACACCTACATCTACCCGCCGCGGCCGTCGATGCAGATCATCTCCGACATCGTCGCGTACACCGCGCGGGAGGTGCCGAAGTTCAACTCGATCTCCGTGTCCGGCTACCACATCCAGGAGGCGGGGGGTCCGGCCGACCTGGAGCTCGCCTACACCCTCGCCGACGGGGTGGAGTACCTGCGGGCCGGGATCGACGCCGGGCTGGACGTCGACGCGTTCGCCCCGCGGCTGTCGTTCTTCTTCGGCGTGGGCATGAACTTCTTCATGGAGGTCGCCAAGCTGCGCGCGGCGCGGCTGCTGTGGGCGAGGCTGGTGCACCGCTTCGGACCGCGGAACCCGAAGTCGCTGTCGCTGCGCACGCACTGCCAGACCTCGGGCTGGTCGCTGACCGCGCAGGACGTCTACAACAACGTGATCCGCACTTGCGTCGAGGCGATGGCCGCGACCCAGGGGCACACCCAGAGCCTGCACACCAACGCCCTCGACGAGGCACTCGCACTGCCGACCGACTTCTCCGCCCGCATCGCGCGCAACACCCAGCTGCTGCTGGCCCAGGAGTCGGGCACCACCGACGTGATCGACCCATGGGGTGGCAGCTACTACGTCGAGAGGCTCACCGCCGACCTCGCCCGTCGCGCGTGGGACCACATCACCGAGGTCGAGCAGGCCGGCGGGATGGCCCAGGCCATTGACGCGGGCCTGCCGAAGCTGCGCGTCGAGGAGGCGGCGGCGCGCACGCAGGCCCGGATCGACTCCGGCCGCCAGCCGGTGATCGGCGTCAACACCTACGTCGCGGACTCCGAGGAGGACCTCGACGTGCGCAAGGTGGACAACGCCGGCGTGCGGCGCGAGCAGCTGGACAAGCTGCGGCGGCTGCGCGACGTGCGCGACGCCCGTGCCGTGAACGCCGCGTTGGAGGCGCTGACGAACGCCGCCGCGCTGGTCGCCGAGGGCTCGCCGCGCGCCGACGGGCAGAACCTGCTGGCCCTGTCGGTGGACGCGGCCGCCGCCCTGGCCACAGTGGGGGAGATCTCCGGCGCGCTGGAGAAGGTGTTCGGGCGCCACACCGGCCAGATCCGCATCATCTCCGGTGTGTACTCCGCGGAGGCCGGGGGGAACCCGGCGATCGAGCGCGCTCGCGAGCTGGTCGAGGAGTTCGCGGCGGCCCACGGGCGCCAGCCGCGCATCCTGGTGGCGAAGATGGGGCAGGACGGTCACGACCGCGGCCAGAAGGTCATCGCCACGGCGTTCGCCGACCTCGGCTTCGACGTCGACGTCGGGCCGCTGTTCCAGACCCCGGCCGAGGTGGCGCGCCAGGCGGCGGAGGCCGACGTGCACGTCGTGGGCGTCAGCTCCCTCGCCGCGGGGCACCTCACGCTCGTGCCGCAGCTGCGCGACGAGCTCGCTGGGCTCGACCGGGCCGACATCATGATCGTGGTCGGCGGCGTCATCCCGACCGCCGACCACCGCGCGCTGCACGAGGCCGGCGCGGCGGCGGTGTTCGGCCCGGGGACGGTGCTCGCCGAGGCGGCAGTGGACCTGCTGGGCACGCTCACCGCCGCGCGGGACTGATGACCGCCACGATCGACGTCCCGGCCTACGCCGCCGGTGTGCTCGACGGGTCCCGAACCGTGCTGGCGCGTGCGATCACGCTCGTCGAGTCACATCGACCCGACCACCGCCAGGCGGCGCAGCAGCTGCTCATGAAGCTGCTGCCGCACGCGGGCGGCGCGCACCGGATCGGGGTCAGCGGGGCGTCCGGCGTCGGGAAGTCGACGTTCATCGAGACCCTCGGCACGACGCTCACCGGGGCCGGGCGTCGGGTGGCCGTGCTCGCCGTCGACCCGTCGTCCACGCGGACCCGGGGCTCGATCCTCGGTGACAAGACCCGGATGCAGCGCCTGGCCAACGACGGGCGGGCGTTCGTCCGACCCTCGCCCAGCGCCGGGACGCTGGGCGGGGTGGCCAGGGCGACCCGGGAGACGATCCTCGTGATGGAGGCCGCCGGGTACGACGTGGTGCTGGTGGAGACCGTCGGCGTCGGCCAGTCCGAGGTGGCCGTGGCCGCGATGGTGGACACGTTCCTGCTGCTCACCATCGCCCGGACCGGCGACTCGCTGCAGGGGATCAAGAAAGGGATCCTCGAGCTGGCCGATGTCGTCGCCGTGAACAAGGCCGACGGCCCGCACGAGCCCGACGCGCGAATGGCAGCACGGGAGCTGAGCGGTGCGCTGCATCTGATGACGCCGACCAGCGCGTCGTGGCGACCGCCGGTGCTGGCGTGCAGCGCGCTGGCCGGCACCGGCGTGGCGGAGGTCTGGGCCGCCGTGGCGGGGCACCGGGATGCGCTGGTCGGGGCGGGTGAGCTCGCCCGACGCCGGGCCGACCAGCAGGTGCAGTGGATGTGGGCGATGGTGCGCGACCAGCTGCTGGACCGCCTGACCTCGGACCCGGGGGTACGGGAGGCCCTGCCCGGCCTGGAGCGGGACGTGCGCAACGGCGACCTCACCCCGACCCTGGCCGCGCAGACCATCCTGGACGTCCTGCGCGGGTGAGATGAACACCACGGTTGTTCGATCATGAGCAAACAGCCGTGGTGTTCATCTCACGGCTGCGGGAGGGTCGATGATGGGCGGGTGAACCTCGCAGGTCTGCCGGAACGGCCGGTGATCGGGGTGCTGCATCCCGGTGCGATGGGGGCGGCGGTCGGGTCCGCGCTGAAACCGGTGGCCGGGGCCGTGATCTGGGCCGCGGCCGGGCGCAGCACCACCACCTCCCAGCGCGCGGAGGTCGCCGACCTCGTGGGTGTGCCCGATCTCGCCGAGCTGGCACGCCGGGCCGACGTCATCATCTCGATCTGCCCGCCGCATGCGGCCCGCGACGTCGCCGAGCAGGTGTCGGTGGCGTTGGCGGCCCGTCCCGAGCTGCCGCTGTACGTGGATGCCAATGCGGTCTCCCCGGCCACGGTGCAGTCGATCGGCGCGCTGCTGGGCGCCGACCGCGTCGTCGACGGATCGATCATCGGGCCGCCCGCGTGGGAACCGGGGCGCACCGTGCTGTGGCTGTCGGGTGCTGCTGCCGACGCGGTCGCGGAGCTGTTCGCCGGGTCACCGTTCGCGGCGCAGGTGCTCGGTGCGGATCTCGGCGCCGCCAGTGCGCTCAAGGCCTGCTTCGGGCTGCAGAGCAAGGCGGTGCTCGCGGTCTGGCCGGCGCTGGCGGTCGCGGCGCGCGGGTACGGCGTGGAGGACGCACTGCGCGCCGAGCTGGCCCGCACCGGGGTCGACTACGCCGCTGAGTTCGACGATGCCGTCGCGCGGGCCGGGACGAAGGCGTGGCGCTGGGTGGGAGAGATGGAGGAGGCTGCGGACGCCCTGGCCGCGATCGGCGTCCCCGATGGTTTCTCCCGCGCTGCTGCCGAGGTCTACCGCAGAATGGCGCAGGGTGGGCTCAGCTAGCCCTCGGCCGGGGCGCCGGACTCCTCACGGCTTCTGCTACCGGCGGACCCGATCTCCCAGCCGCGGTTCTTGGGGACGCGGTCGGGGGCCGAGGCACATCCGATGACGATGGCCCCGATCACGGCGTTGCTGAGGACGGCGGCCGAGAAGGGCGTGTGCTGCATGGATTCAGTTTCACGTATCTTACCCGGTTCTGTCGTGCACGACACTAATTTTTCACCCGAAAGTACGATGAACCTTCCACGCCTGACGGCAGCCTGGGGTTACTCCCGGTCGCATGCCTGGTCGGACGGGCCGGAGTGTTCCCTGTTCTGCACCTCGGGAGTCGATCATGATCACTGGAACGCACGCCATCCTCTACACCGAGGACGCGCAGCGGGCCCGCACGTTCTTCTCCGACGTGCTCGGACTGCCGTTTGTCGACGCCGGCGACGGCTGGCTGATCTTCCGGATGCCGCCCGCGGAGCTGGGGGTGCACCCGGCAGCCGCGCCGTCGCACGAGCTGTTCCTCATGTGCGACGACATCGAGGCGACCGTCGCCGAGCTGACCGCGAAGGGGGCCGAGTTCCGCACGCCGGTGAGCGACGAGGGGTTCGGGAGGATGACGACGCTGGCGATCCCGGGAGGCGGCTCGATCGGGCTCTACGAGCCACACCACCGGGTCGCCTTTGACCTCGGAGACTGACGTTCGCCGCGCGGCGCCCGAGCTCACGACCCCGACGCACCCGGAGGGTCCGACAGCGCACCGAGCAGCCGGTCGAGGAACTCCACCTGCCCGGACACCAGCTTGCCCCGCGCGGTGTCGATGTCGAACCAGGCGGCGCGGTCGATCTCGGGGAACGAGCGCACCGTGCCGGAGCGCGGTGGCCACTCCAGGTCGAACGTGCCACTGGTGATGTCGTGGGCGTCGAAGTCCGCGTTCAGAGCGAAGATCGTGACCAGCTTCCCGCCGCGCTGCCGGATCGTCCCCAGCTCCAGCAGCGGCCCGGCGGTTGGCGGCGGCGAGCCCAGCTCCTCGGCGAACTCGCGCGCCGCCGCGGCCCGCGGGTCCTCCTCGGGGCCGTGCTCGCCCTTCGGGATCGACCATGCGCCGTCGTCCTTGCGGGCCCAGAACGGCCCGCCCATGTGCCCGAGCAGCACTTCCGGGCCGGGTCGGTACAGCAGCAGCCCCGCACTCAGGACCGGCACCTCGTCACCCCCGATCTGCGTCCCGCCACGCGATCCACTTCCGGAGCAGGCTCATGTCGTAGTCGGGCCCGCCGATCCCGACGGTGAACAGTGTGGCGCCCGCAGCGACCAGGCCGTCGGCCACCTCCTCGGGGGCGGCTTGCACGCCGATGGACCGCTCGATCTCCGTCGGATCGCGGCCGATCTCGGCGCAGTGGTCGTCAAGGATGCCGCTCTTACGGACGAAGATCTCCAGGTTGCCGAAGTTGTGCCAGATGTGGGCATGCTCCGCGGTGTAGCGCAGCGTCTTGCGCTCGCCGCCGCCGCCGATGAGGACGGGGATGTCGCGGGTCGGGGGCGGGTTCAGCTTCGACCAGCGATCCGCGATGCGGGGGAGCGCTCGCGCGAGGTCGGCCAGCCGCGAGCCCGCCGTGCCGAAGTCGTAGCCGTACTCGTCGTAGTCGCGCTCGAACCAGCCCGCGCCGATGCCGAGGATGAGCCTGCCTCCGCTGATGTGGTCGACCGTGCGCGCCATGTCGGCCAGCAGCTCCGGGTTGCGGTAGCTGTTGCAGGTGACCAGGGCGCCGATCTCGACGCGGCTGGTGGCCTCGGCCCACGCGCCGAGCATCGTCCAACACTCGAGGTGCTTTCCGTCGGCCTCGCCGTAGAGCGGGAAGAAGTGATCCCAGTTGAACACGACGTCGACACCGGCCTCCTCGGCGTCGGCGACGGCCTGGCGGATCTGTGCGTAGTCGGCATGCTGCGGCTGGAGCTGGACTCCGATCCGGATGGGATGCGTCATGTCCGGAGATCCTGGCACCGGTGGGCCTCGTCCAGCGCGGTGAGAATT
Source organism: Mycobacteriales bacterium (assembly GCA_038257875.1). GTDB lineage: Bacteria > Actinomycetota > Actinomycetes > Mycobacteriales > Pseudonocardiaceae > Pseudonocardia. Next base: position 3,530 of record JBBSQN010000058.1, on the reverse strand, counting down.
CTCACGACGTCACCGGCGTGGAACGCGCGGGCAACATGCCCGTAACCGGTCTGGCTACCGTGGCCACTGGACGCGTGGTGCGACTGAGGTGGGTGGGATGGAGGGGCCATAGATGAGTCCGGAGCAGTACCCGGGACCTGCGATCGGGCTCACCGGAGCCCGCTTCGGCAATGCCCGTCGCTCCAAACCCCCGAAGAAACCGAAGACCACGACGGCCGAGACAGTGCCCACCACTGCGGAGCCGGCTCCCGGGAACGTCGCGGCTGCGCCACCGGCGGCGGAGACCGCACTGCCCGTCGTGGCGGGCACCGGGCCCGATGCTGACCCGGAGCCCGTCGATCCGACGTCCTCGTCGTTCGTCCGTCCTTACGTCCTCACCGGTGGGCGCACCCGCTCCCGTTTCGAGCTGTCGATCGAGACGCTCGTGTCCGCCGTACCGATGGCGCCGGTCAGGCATCATGCGGTCGAGCACCGCGCCGTGGTCACGCTCTGCCGCGAGGTCCGGTCGGTGGCTGAGGTCGCCGTGCTACTCGGTGTCCCGCTCGGGGTGGCGCGGGTGCTGCTCGGAGACCTCGCCGCCACCGGAGCCATCGCGGTGCACGCGACGGCGCGTGCGGCGGGGCCGGACCTGGCGCTGATGGAGCGCGTCCTCAGCGGCCTGCGTCGTCTGTAGTCATCCGGTCCTTGCCTGGTCAGCCGGGCTGCGGTGGGGGCGGGACCTTTCCCTGCAGCAGCTGGGGAATCACCTCCGGACCCGCCGCCGGGGCGAAGTACCACCCCTGGCCGATGTCGCAGCCGAGGCGGCGCAGCCGTTCGAAATGGGCGGCGGTTTCCACGAACTCGGCGGTGACCGACAGGCCCATCGTGTGGGCCAGCCGGATCAGCAGGGCGAGCACCTCCACGTCGACCTCGTCGACGCCACCGTCGTGGCCTGGGCTGCGGCCGGTGGTGAACGGTCCGGCGAGCTTGAGCACGTGCACGGGCAGGTCGCGCAGGTAGGCCAGGTTGGAGTAGCCCGTGCCGAAGTCGTCGATCGCGATCTGGATGCCCATGGCCTTCAGCTCACGCAGCGCCGCGAGGGGTGTCCCGGTCGTCCCCATCATGTCGGTCTCGGTCAGCTCCAGCTGCAGGGCGTGCGCCGGCCAGCCGGTCTCCTCCAGGATCCGCGCGACGTCCTCGACGATCCCCGGGTGGCGGACCTGCCGGGCCGCGATGTTGACGCTCAGGAGCAGCCGGGTGCGGGGTTCTCCGGTGCCGTTGGCCACCTCGTACCACTGCACGGCCTGCCGGCAGGCCTGTTCCAGGACCCATCGACCGAGCGGGACGATCAGTCCGGTCTCCTCGGCCAGCGGGATGAACTTGCTGGGGCCCAGACGCTCCCCGGTCGGAAGAGCCCATCGGACGAGCGCCTCGACGCCGACGACCCGCTGGTCGGTCAGCCGCACCAGCGGCTGGTAGTCGAGCACGAACTCGCCCCTCGCCAGAGCTTCGGGCATCCGCGCGGACAGCTCGTAACGGTTGACGTCGGTGCGGTGCCGGTCGGAGTCGAAGAGCGCGTAGCGGTCGCGCCCGTCGTTCTTCGCCCAGTACAGCGTGGTGTCCGCCGCCTTCATCAGCTCGGTGGCCTCGCGGCCGCCGTCGCCGCGCGCCACCACGCCGATGCTGGCCGATATGATGATCTGGTGGTTGCCCAACACGACGGGGTGCCGCACGGTGTCGAGTGCGCGCTGGGCGACGCGGCGCAGCTCGTCGCGCCTGCCGGTGTCAGCACCGTCAGCACCGTCGGTGCCGTCATCGAGGTCGTCGACGAGGATGACGAACTCGTCGCCACCCATCCGGGCGACGAGGTGACCGTCGGGGCCCAGCTCGGTGGTGAGTCGCTGTGCCACGATCCGCAGCAGCTCGTCGCCGAGCTCGTGGCCGAGGGTGTCGTTGATCGCCTTGAACCCGTCGAGATCGAGGTAACAGACCCCGAGAGCGGCCGTACCAGCTTCGAGGGCGGTGCCGAGACGTTCGAAGAACAGGGTGCGGTTGGGCAGTCCGGTGAGCGGGTCGTGCTGCGCCTGATGGCGGAGCCGGGTCTGCAGGCGGAGGCGCTCGGTGATGTCCTCCAGCATGCCGACGATGTAGAGGGGTTCGCCGTCCGGGTCGCGGATCAGCGACAACACGAGATCGGTCCAGATCTGCGCGCCGTCCTTGCGGAAGTAGGCCTTCTCCATCCGCAGGTGGTCCACGGAACCGGCCATCATCTCCTTGACCTCCCGCCACACCCCCGGCTTGTCCTCGGGGTGTATGAAGTCGAACATGGAGCGCTCGGACAGCTCCTGTGCGGTATAGCCGAACAGCTCGCACGCCGCCCGGTTCACCTCGAGGATCGCGCCGTTGATGTCGGAGATCCCGATGCCGATGACCGCGTCGGCGAACACCGCCTTGAACCGGGTTTCGCTCGCCCAGCGGGCCTGCTCGGCGGCGGACCGCGCGGTGAAGGCAGCTGCGCTGATCCGCTCGAGCTCATGGCGGGTCCGGTCCTGTAGCGCCTGCGCGTAGCCCGCGGCGAGAGCGCCCTGCACGGCCGCCAGCCGCGTGCTGTGTCCCGGTGTGGTGACGGCGCGGCCGAGCTCCTCGCCGAGCACCATCAGGCTGCGCTCCAGTGAGGTGGCCGTGGTGAAGTGGGCCGTCACCATCGCTGTGCCGACGTTGTGCGGGACGGAGCGGTCGAACCGCTCGGTGGTGAACGCGTCGAGCAGCTTGGCGGCCAGCTCGGTGAGGAAGGCCTGCAGGTCGGCCCGGCTCATCGAGACGTAGCTGGTGTGCAGCACTGCCTGCATCCACACCCGGGCCAGATGGTCAGCGCCCGGGATCGCCCGTCGATCGTCGGCCGCGTCGTTCCTGGTCAATCGCGACGGCCCACACCAGCGAAGAGCGGGCAGGTCTCGACGTTGGGCGGGAGGTCGTCGGGTGTGTCGGGACGCCACTGTGGTGCGCGCACCACGCCGGGTTCCACGAGGGTCAGGTTTCCGAACAGGGCGGTGACCTCCTCATGAGAGCGCAGCCGCGTCGAGTTGGGCGATTCGGCCCGGTTGTTGTAGAGTTCCTGCGCGTCGATCATGTCCTGCCGCTCGTCGGTGCTCCCGTGGCTGATCACGAGGTAGCTGCCGGGTGCCGTCGCTTGCATGTACTCGGCGATGCACGCAGCCGCGTGCTGGTCGTCGTCCACGAAATGCAGGACCGCCACCATCAGCACGGCGACCGGCTGGTCGAGGTCGATGTGAGCCTGCAACACGGAGTCAGCGAGCACGCTGGCGGGGTTACGGAGGTCGCCGGCCACCGCCACCGCCTGGTCGTTGTCGGCCAGCAGGTCGTGGCTGTGGGCCACGGCCACCGGGTCATGGTCGACGTAGACGATCTGTGCGTGTGGGTTGGCCTGTTGGGCAACTTCGTGCACGTTGCCGACGGTCGGGATGCCGGAGCCGAGGTCGAGGAACTGGTCGATCCCGGCTGCGCAGAGGTAGCTGACCGCTCGTCGCAGG
>JBBSQN010000057.1:0-32502 GCA_038257875.1 Mycobacteriales bacterium | reverse complement strand
CGCGGCATCTATATTGCGTGCACGTCAGTCCGGACGCGGGCGTGTGCAGGGCGTCGAGTGCTTTGATGTATGCGGCCAGGATGAGGAGGTCCTGGTACAGGGGGTTGCATGGCGTATTCGTGCCAGTTGGCTTGCAGTTCGGCCAGCACGCGCAGGTAGCGTTTCGTGAGGGTGGATCTGGGGTGCCGTGGCTGGCCGGGGACACGCGCGTGATAGGATTCATCGCGCCGCATCGGTGGCCGGTCGATGCGGCGGTTGGCGCCCGCGTAGTTTCCGCGCCGGAGCCGTCTTTGCATGGTGCTATGGCTGGGAATGCGGTGTCCCAACGCCGCGTGTATGTCGCGCCAGAGCTGGACCGGTGGGGTAGCGTGGATGACGCCGAGGCAGTGGTTGTGGTGGTCAAGGGGGCCGAGAGCCCGCATGACGCCTAGGAGGTGCAGCGCGTCTACGAATAGCGGGTCTGTAGCGCGTGTGGGCCAGGTTGCGGTCAGGTGGCCTGTTAGTCGTGTTAACCGGTCGCGCGCGATTTTGGCAGGATTCATCTGCATCATGGGGGGCTCCTGCCGAGCTCGGTGGGTCATCTCGGCGTTTCCCACCAACCCGGGCCGTGCGTGGCGGGAGGGTCGAGAACGTCGGCGCAGAGCTTGCTCAGCTCTAGTTGCGCATCGCCGAGCTTCTTTATCATGGCTAGCGCGTCCACTGCGGGCAAGCACTGGCCGCGAAGTGTTGCGCCGATCGCCTCGTGTATGGCGTTCGTCAGCTCGACCGCAGTTTCGGGCGTGAGTTTTGGAGCGCCGACGCAATCGAGTTGTATGAGCTGGTAGGTTCCGTAACGGGCGCTGTCGTCATGGGGTCCTTCGGCGATCGGGCCCGGGAGTCGAGCCCGGTCGGGGGCAGGCACAGGGGCTACCGTGATGCGGGTCTCTGAGCCGTCGATGCTCAGCCCCGTGAAAATTCTGGGTTCACGTCTGGGCAGGCGGGGGTGGTCGGTCGTCATAGGTTGATCCTCCGATTTCCGGCGGTATCTCAGTGTGGTGCGTGAGACGGGCGATTGCCGCTGGTTGCGGTTACGGCACGTTCTCGATCGGCAGGCACGACGGGAGGCGGTCGGTCGGTGGTGCCTCGTCGTGGGCGTGGGGGTCTCCGGTGCCTGCGTTATCAGGGCGTTGCGGAGCCGCCGCCCACGCGGCCAGCGTCTCGCAGGTGTCCAGCCAGCGCCGTACATCATTCTGAGTGGTCCAGGAGACGGGTAGCGCATCCCGGACGTGGTACCACAGGGTTTCGACGTTGGCCCGCCCGTAATCGCAGAGAAGGGCCGTTGTCTGGCATCGGCGTTCGCGCCATCGCCCCCATCGCCGCCGAACTGGATGTCTGCACTCACCACGGCGGTCTATTTCGTAGGCTTTGTAAAGGGTATACCGTACGGCCAGGCCGCGCAGTGCTTCATGCGCTACCGGATCGTTCACGAGGGCGGGCCAGTCGTCTCTGTATCGCACTAGGGCGGCCACCACGTCGCGCATTCCGACAGACCTTGCGATCTGGGCTGGTGACGGCCCGTCCCCTGGTTGTGCTTCCATCGCGGACACCTCCCGTTGCCAGCCGGTACGTCAGGAGGCACCCGATGCCGGGGAGGCGCCGTCTCGACTGACCGTCGCATACCCTTGCGGCGATTCGCCCCAGCACGCCGCGAGCGGCAGGCAGCGACGTCGTGCTGGACCCGGCACCGGGGCCATGTCGTCAAGGTGGCAGATGTCACGGGAGGGACGCCAGTGGTGTCGTTCTCGGTGGGTGCGGCCCTCTGGCCCATATGTGGCACCTCCGGGTTAGGTTGGCGCCGTGAGCGACGACACGGGGCAAGAGGGCACGATGACCGATGAGGTGACGCTGGAGGGGTTGCGGGTGGATCTCGACCGGCAGCGCGCGGCTCTCGGGCGACAGCTCGCCGACTGTCGGGAGGCTGCCGAGCTGTCGCAGGCCGGTCTCGGGCGTGCGATAGGAGAGACCCGTACGTCGGTGAGCAAGGTGGAGAACGGGCGGCGCGGACGGGACCGGTCGTGGTGGGAACGGGTGGACGAGCTGTGTCGCGCGGGGGGTGGTCTGGTCGCGGCGTGTGCGGAGCTCGACTGGGCGATCGAGGTCTACCGGGGCCGGGTTTCGGCACTGCGCAGGCAGCGCGCGAAGGCTCGACGTGACACGGTGGCCTCCGCGTCCGCGCCGTCCCGGATCTGGAAGCCGACCGGGCCGCGGATGTCGCTCGACGGCGAACGGCTGGCGGAGGAGTTGCTTCGGATCATGAAACGAATCGCGGACGCGTTACCCCGCCGCGAGGCTATACGGCTTGTCGGTGTCGTCACGGCCGCCAGCGGTCTTTCCGGGTTGGACTGGGACGAGGTCGAGCGTCTGGCCGGTGCGGTCGCTGCGCCGCGGCGGGTGGATCGGCGCGTGATCGACACCTTGGGCCGGGTTCTTAGTGATTACCGGCGGCGAGAGTCTGTGCTGGGACCGTCTGAGGTGCTGCCGCCCGTCCTTGCCATGCATGGGATGGTGCGGGGGTTACGGGCCGAGTGCCCGGCCGCCTTGCTCGGTCTGCTGTTGGCGTTGGACAGCCGGATCGCGTCGTGCATCGGCGACTGTCTGACGGACTTGGCCCAGGTCGGCGCGTATTTCGCTGATGCGCGTGAGGTCGCGCATGAGGCGCGTGACGCGGCGTGCGGTGCGTATGCGGCGTGCAGCGGCACGTACGCGGCGTACCTGGAGGGTGATGGTTGCCGGGCGGCTGACCTGTCGGCCGCCGCGCGGAGTCTGGCGGCCCGAGCCGGTGACCCCTTGCTGGTGGCGATGTCCGAGTCCATGGCGGCTGCTGCGTATGCGGTGGAGGGTGATGCTCAGGCGTGTCTGCGCGCGTGTGACCGTGCCCAGTCCGCGTTACCGTCGGGTGCAGGCTCGGCCGACTCGCCAGCGTATTTCGTCCACCATGGCACCTTGGCCTCTCAGCGTTGCGCTTACTTGTTGCAGTTGAATGAGCCGCGTTTGGCGCTGGAAGCCGCGACGTTCGCGCTGGATCGGTACGACCCGCAGTACGTCGGCGGGCATGCGCGGGCGCAGATCCGTTCGAGCGCGGCGTTGCTCGCCAACGTCGAGGTGGACGAGGCGTGTCGCCTTCTCGGGGAAGCGGCGGACCGTGCGGTCCGGTGCCCGTCTGAGCGCCTGACGGGTGAGCTGCGCGCCGTGCGGACGGACATGGCACCGTACGCTCAGACGCGGGCGGTGCGGGATCTCGACGCCCGGCTCGCGGCGTGCGGTCTCGTCTCTCCCCGCTCTTTGTAAGGAGGCAAACCGGGAGGGTGGCACTGAGCCCGGCGCTTCGACGGGGGCGTCTCAGGGCGGTTGCGCTGGGTGGCTGCTATCTGGGTTCACGGCGTGGGCTCTCGCGTTCCGGTGCGCCGTGGACTCAGCAGGTCACGGTCACTGCCCGGGGCGCGATACCTGCCCACGGGATGTCTGGGGCCTACGGCCTGTTCTGTCCCAGGGGATTGGATTACCTGCGGTGGGTATGGCCCGGCCGCGCAGGCGCGGCGTGGGCCGTGCCGTGAGACATGCTTTTGCTTCTCGATCCACACCCTGACACCGTGGAATGGTCGACCGGCCGTACGCGAGCTGCGCGACGCGATGGTGACCACCCGGACGGCGGCTACGACTCGGTCGTGAGCCAGTCTGTTACTGTGTGGATGACGAACGCCTGCCACTCCTGGCTTTGCGGATTAAGGTACTGTGGGTCTTCGTGGACCGCGAAGCCGTGCTGGGCGCCTTCGATCTCCACCAGTTCGTGCTCGACCCGGAACCGAGTCATTGCTGTCCGTGATGACTCGATCGGGACAAAGGTGTCCTTGGTGCCATGCACGACCAGTGTCGGTGCCGTGATCTCGCCGAGTACTTCTGTGGGCTTGAGCCAAAATACCTCATTAAAGATGGCCCGACCATGTTTCAGTGTGGGTGTGAAGTCGATGTAACCTTGTTCGGTGAGCTGCTGGGCAGCCTCATCGCTGATGTAGTCGTTGGACCAGTACGGCCGGCTGTCGATCGTGCGTTTCTTGTAGTCGAACTGTGGGTTGAACAATACCAGCCGTGTGATCTCATCGGGCCGCTTCGCCGCGTAGTAGCCGCAGACCCCGCCACCGAAGCTGGCGCCGAGCAAGCTCACTGAATGGGTACCCAAATTCGTCCGAACGTGATCGATGGTAACGTGGATGTCGTTCAGAATGGCCGAAAGCGTCAAGTCTTGCTGCTGACCCTCGCTCTGGCCGTGCCCCCGTAGATCGAACCGCAGCGACGCCACGCCGGCTTCAGCCAGTCCGGTCGCCAGCCGCGTAAAGAACCCACCCTCTTCGCGGGTGACACCACCACCATGGATGAGGACGACGGCTTGCTGAGGACGATTCTCCGGAGTCACGAGCGTGCCGGAGAGGTGGAGGCCGTCGAGAGTGCGGACGGTCACGCTGGTGCTGCGGAGGGGCATCATGCGCTCCTGGTCGTCGGATAGCTTAGTCGGTAGCGTCGTCAAGGCGCAGGTGCTCGGGTTCGAGCTGCCCGCGGACGAGGGCGTTGAGCCGGTGGAGATCGAGAACCTCGGCTCATGACGCGGCCGCCGAGAGTAGCGCTCGGCGGCTGACGCCGAAGAGTTCTGGATGTGAACCGAGTCCTACTCAGAACGTGTCGGGGAAGTTGATCCGGCTCGGCGTGTCCTCCCACGACTGCGGGGCTGGTTGCGATCATGCTGGCCGGGTGAGTGATCATAGTCGGCGGCGTGGGTACCCGTCGGATCTGACCGACGCGCAGTGGGCGCTGGTGGAGCCGTTGCTGCCGCCCCCGCGGGGTGGGCAGGGACTCGGTCGGCCGCTGATCCATCCACGGCGTGAGATCGTCAACGCGATCTGGTGGATGGCGCGCGGCGGGTGTTCCTGGCGCCAGCTACCAGGGGATCTCCCGCCCTGGGCGACGGTGTATGACTACTCACCCGGTGGAACGCCGACGGCACCGTGGACCGCATTCATGATCGGCTCCGGAACGGGGTGCGCGTCGACGCGGGCCGGGATCCGATGGTCTCGGCCGGGGTGGTCGATGCCCAGTCGGTCAAGGGTGCGGACACCGTCGGCGCCGAGAGCCGCGGGTACGACGCCGGGAAGATCGACGGTCGGAAGCGGCACATCGTGGTGGACACCCTCGGTCTGCCGGCACGGGAACGTCGCCCGGCGTCCGCCCCGGACCCGGCCCACATCGACGCCGTGCTCACCGCGGCCGCGAGCGGCCCACTGTCCAACGAGCAGATCCGCGACCTCACCGGCCTCGACGCCCCCCGGCGCCCGCACCCTCGCGCAGCACCTGGTAGCCGACGGCCGCCTCACCACCACCGGACAGCGTCGCGGGATGCGCTACCTGCTTGCATGTGACCCAACCGACGATCGAAGGACGACAGCGAGCGTGGACAAGAAGTTCACCAGCGGAGACGCACCCCTGGGCGACCTCCTCGACCAGGGCCGCCGCAACGGCACCCTGCAGCTGCCCGACTTCCACCGTGGCTGGGTGTGATCCTGCTCGTATCCACGAGCTTCACAAGTCGAGCAATCAGCGAGCTCGGGCGACCACCCGCCTAGCGATGCTGACGACACGCTCGGCAGCAGCGACCGCACCGCGCGCTTTGGTTGCCGATACCTGCGCGGGCTCGTAGTGCGACTGCGTCTTGAGTGGTAGAAGTCGTCTCAGCTCCCGTGCGACCTCCTTTCCTTCGTCACCTGCTTTGGCGACAAAGTCCGCTGCTTGTTCGTGTGGTCCCTTCCATCGCTGGCCGAGGTTCATGCCGGCTACCGCATCGGCCGCGTTGATGCCCGCATCGACGGCCGTGCCCGCCGCTGCGTTGAGGTCTCCCTGGAGTAAGCAGTGCTGGGCTGCCCGCAGATACTCCTCGGCCTGCTGCTGATGGGCAACAGCGTCGTGAGGTTCAACGGGCACCGTCTGGCCGGGATTACGCGGCACCCAACACCGTCCTCGGGTTGTCGCCAGCGATGACCACGGCGTCGCGGCGAATGTTATCCCACAGTTCGCCGCTGACCGCGCGACTCTCGTCGGCGTCGATGACGAGTGGCGAGACCGGCAGGCCCGCGACTCGCCCTGCGTAGACACACCAGTCTGCGACCTGTTCGCGGTACCTGTCCTCGGTCGTGTTGTCCAGGCCTGCCGGAAGAACGATCATGATGTCGATATCGGAGCCGGAACGCGCCTCGCCACGTGCCCACGAGCCATAGACGGCCAAACTCATCGGCTCCGGATCCAGCTGCCCTGCTCGTTCCCGCCAGAGTCGTAGTGTCTCGGACCGCAGATCGGCGACGCGGCGCAGCGCGGCGACCGCGGGGTTCTCGTCGACGAGCGAGACCAACAGCGCTCGGCCTGCGGCCTGACGCTGCACGAGCCCGAGATCGTCGAGCTGGTCGATGACCAGTGCTGCCTGGTTCGGGCTGACTCCAGCGAGCCGTGCGAGCGCCCGCATGGTCAGCGGCTCGTCGGAGCGTAGGCAAGCAGCAAGGATCTTGCCCCGCACTCCTGGCACGAGCGCCTCCACGGGATGTACGAAGTCCATGCCCACCACCTCATCCGACGCTCAGTATAGAGGACATATGTCCTTTGCGCTGCGTCATGCGGTGAGCATGCTGCTGTTGCGGGTCGTCAGCAGCGCTCACCCGATCAGCGCGCCGCGGGGACGCGTCCGGTACATCGCGGAGCTCCGGGTCGAAGGCCGCGGCGTCATGGCCATATCCCGGCGAACGCCAACCCCGAGAACAAGTGCCCGGACTGGGTCAACGACTCATTGCAGTGATCGATCACCGCGCGGGGCCCGCTGTTAGCCTCCGCCGGTGGACGTCACCCAGGTGAGAGCGCTCGCCGAACTCGTGCGCGAGACCTACTCCCCGGAGCAGCTTGACCCTGGGGTCAGCGAGCCGACGGTGGTGGAGCTGGCCGATGACTCGCGTGCCGTCGCGCTGCCCCGCGAGCAGATGTTCGAGCCCTACCGCAGCCTGCGCCTGATCGATGCGGCAGCGGTCGGCACCACGTTGGTCATCACCTTCCACTGGGACGACGGTCAGGACGACGGAACGATCTACCTCATGCCGCTCGACGGGCGTGACGTCGAGCTCGACCTGTCCGACGACATCGCCGTGACCACGTTCCTCTCCCACAACCCCGAGTTCACGCTCGGTGGATCCCGGAAAGCTGGGATGCAGCGCGAACCACGCCACTCAGCTCCCACCTGCCGGTGGTGCGCCCGTGGACGTCCGGATGCCGCTCGCTCCAGCTCCGCTCCCACGAAGGCACAGAAGTCCGTCGGTGCAGGCCTACCAGCACTATCCACCTCCTGCATGACAGTTTTCTGTAGCTGCACGGCGGCTCCTTCCCGCGGCCGCGGGAAGCGGTAAAGTGATCGTCGCGAGATCCGGGTATTCGCCCTGGAAAGGGCGAATACCCGGATCTCGCAGCGATCACCAGTGGTTGCGGTAGCATCGGGAGTATGAGCCAGGCAGCACCGCTGTCTCCTTATAGAGATCCGGACTTCGGAGCCGTACTGCTGCTCGGCATGTTCTGGGCAGCAGTACGGCTACCGAAGTCAGAGGGTCACAGCGTGACCGTGGAGACGATGAACGGTGCGGCCGCCTGCAGGACCTCGTCGCGGGGCTTGGGTGTCTCTGTCGCGCCCATGTAGACGCCGCCCTCGGCGGGCTTCTCCAGGAGGTTGCCCAGGATCGCGGCGTGGCGGGCTTCGACCCCGAAGATGCTCGCCGCCGCGGACAGCAGTTCCTTCTCCTGGAACAGCGCCGGGGCGGCCCCGAGGTAGGCCGACACGCCCAGGTTCTCGAAGGTGAACCCGGCTTCCAGGAAGCTCTCTCGGCTGGTGAACGCGTCGCCGAAGTCGACCTTCGGGGCCGGGACCGGGCTCCCGCCCAGCTTGTTGATGGTGTCGGTGAGGGTCATGACGTGAGCTTCCTCGTCCCGCTGAACGGTGCGGAGATACTCGGCGTCCTTGCCCTGGAGCAGGTCGGCAGAGTTACCCTGACGGTAGAACTCGGCTTCGAGGTACTCCAACGTCAACGCGTAGTTGAGCACGTCGATGGGGGAGTCGAAGTCGCCGTCCTGGGCGAACGCCCACTTCGCCCCGAGCATCTGGAAGGCCACGGTCGCCGGGATGACGGTGCCCGCACCCCGGATCAGGTCACGACGTTGCATTGCGGTCTCCCTAGGACTGGATGAACTGACCGGCGAGGTTGAGGACCTCGTCCTTGGTGCGGCTGTTCTCGAACGGCGCCGGGAAGGGGTTCCCCCCCATGATGTCGGCGATGACCGCGGCATGGCGCGACTCCACACCGGCGATCGACGCCGCCGCGGCCAGGACGTCGGGGCTTTGGATGTTGGGGACCTGCCCGTGGTAGGCGGTCACCCCAAGCTCCTCGAACATCGAGGCCGTCTCCAGGAACATGGCCCGGTCGGTGAAGACACCGTCGGGGAAGGTGAACATCGGCTTCTCGGTGGGGGTGCCCCCCAGGTCCTGGACGGTCGCGGTGATCGCCTGCACGTGTGCCATCTCGTGGTCGCGGATCGGGGTCACCAGCTCCCGTTCCCGACCTGAGACGACGTTGTTCTGGAGGGCCATCGTGTAGAACTCGGCCTCCAGGAACTCGAGGGTCAACGCGAAGTTGAGGATCTCGAGGTCGGTGCCCGATCCCTGGGCGAACGCGGTCTGGTCGCTGGCGGTGTAGGCGACGAAGGTGGCCCCGACACCGACGAGGGCCGAGCCCTTGATGAAGTTACGGCGGCTGGCTTCCTCACGGAACGTGAGGACCGGTCGGCCGCCGAACAGCAGCCGGCGACGACCGGCAGGTATGGGTGATTCCATCAGGATCATACGTCCTTCTGTGGTGGAGACAATTCTGTGGTCCAACGATCGGGCTGGTCCTCACCTCCCTTCGGTGCGGGGCTCGGCGACGGCCCGCACCACGATGCGATGGGTGCGCTGCCCCTTGGGGTGACAGGCGAACAGCGTCAGCTCCCGCACCGTGGGGTCGGCAGGTTGACGCAGCACGAAGGCGACGTACTCGGCCTCGGGCACGATCGTGGTCTCGGTGACGCGGTAGACGGTCGGCGCCGCCGCACCGGTCGGGCGCACCGTGACCGGGTCACCCGCGTCGAGCAGGTCGAGGTCGGCGAAGGGATGGGTGTAGGTGGTCCGATGACCGGACAGCACCGCGTTACCGACCTGCCCCGGCACCGCGGTCCCCGGCCAGTGCCCGGGACCCCGCTCCAGCACCGAGGGCTGGACCCCACCGGCGAACTCGACGTCGAGACCGGTGGTCGGGAACCTGATCCGCCCCAACGGGGTGTACGCGCCCGGGGCGGTGACCACCGACGCCAACGTGGCCTCATCGATCGGGTAGTCCTGGTTCGCCGCCGCGTCGGCACGCAACTCGTCACGGATACGCAGCACGTCATCGAAGGTGGGCGGATCCTGCCCGGCCCGACCGAACGGCTCCCCGCTCGCCCCGCCCGGATCAGCGCTCCCCGCCAGGAACGGGGGGACCAGGAACGCCACAACGATCAACGCCAGCAACGCAGCAGACCACAACAGCCACCTCACACCGCTCGGTCGGACCGGAGGCGTATCCACGCGAGATCACCCTGCCCATCGCTATCACCCTGCCCATCGCTCGTGATGCCGATCTTGCGGCCACCAGTTGCCTACGGTTTTCGGATCCAGGGACATGAGCAGTTCACCGCGTCGAGGACGCGGACGCAGTCCCGCTCGCCTGAGGCGCTTCCGGCTCGGTTGCGACGACGGAACCGCGGGGCCCTGACCAGCAGCACACGCCTTCCGCACCCGGCGGCCGGACCCGTGCGCCGCGCTGCTGTGAGCTTCATCACGGCCACGTCAGGGGCATCTGAAACGGTCACGTGGACGGGTCCGCTGGGTCGCCGGCCGGTGCGCGGCGATCGTGGGATCAGACCGTGGCGGCGAGTACTGTCTGGCCATCAGCGGCGAGCACCGCGATCTGCGACGCGCGCTCGCGAAGGACCGACGAGTTGAGGTTGCAGCGCATCGGCAAGTCGCCGGTCCCGAGGAACTCGCCTGCGCTGACGCTGCGTCCCTGGTCGTCGGTGACCCTGACCCGGTAGACCTCGCCGGCCCGAAACCCGGTCGCCGTGATCTTGACCTCCATGCCCCAGGTGTGCGCCACCACACCGGCGTCGGCCTCGACGACCGGATCGAGCGCGGCCACGGCCACGGGCTCGATCGGGACGGCGGGGTTTGATCCGGACGAGCCCACCGTGAACCCGATCGTCGCGGCGGCTGCGACAGCGACGAGCGCAGCCGCCGCGGCGGGCATCCAGCGGCGCCGTGATCGACCGGTGCGGGAACCGCTTGCCGGTGGCGTCGTCGTGGCGCGCACGTGCTCGAGCAGCGCAGGTGACAGCGGCGGCGGGTCCGTTTCGGCGTCGGTGAGCCGGTCGATCGGCAACTGCTGCCGCGTCGTCCTCAGCAGCTCGACCACTGGCCCGACCTCGGCCAGGTCGGCGCGACAGGCCGCGCAGACCGCGAGGTGCGCGTGCACCGTCTGCCACCGCGGTCCAGAGAGCTGTCCGGTGGCATACGCGCCGATCTCCTTCCGCAGCGCCTGGTGCGTCTCGCCCGTCACGGCAGCACCTCCATTTCCTCCAGGATCAGCCGGAGTGCCTTGAGCCCGTAGAAGACCCGGGTGCGCATCGTCGCGACCGGGACACCGAGCTCGGCGGCCACCTCCGGATAGGGCCGCCCGCGCAGGTACGTCTCGACCAGCGCCTCCCGATGCTCGGGGCTGAGCCGGGCCAGCGCGCTCCGCACGGTCCAAGCGTTCATCGTCGCCTCGTCGAACCCGCGGTCACCACCGGCCAAGGTAACCAGGGTCGTGTGGTCGCCCGGTCGCACCGGGCGTGCCACCCGTCGACGCATGTGATCGACCAAGGCGTTTCTCGCGATCGCGAACAGCCAGCCGCGCAGAGACCCACGACTCGGGTCGAAGGTGCCGGCGAATCGCCACGCGCGGAGGAACACCTCCTGTAACAGGTCCTCAGCGGTGCCACGGTCGGTGCTTCGCAGCAGCAGGAAGCGGTGCAGCTCACCGGCGTGCAGGCGGTGCGCCGCACGCAGCCCCGGCTCGGTGCGCAGATCGATCTCCTCGGCCTGGCCGGTCTCGGGCGGTGTCGCAGCCATCGCGGTGTGTACGTCCCAGACACGCCCCCCGTTCATACCGTCATTCGTTCGGTGCTCGGGCCGGCGGACGCTCAACCGGCCGAGCCCGCGGATGAACGCCACCCGGTCGGGCCGCGTAACCACCGTCGTCCAGGACGTCCGACGAAGGGAACGAGAGACGTGCGCACGAGATATCTCGCTGGCGCGGCGACTGCCGCACTGGCGCTGAGCTTCGTCCCCGCCACCGCGTGGGCCGGTGGCGGGGACGGCCCTGGTCTTCGGGTAACCACGGCGGCCGATTCGGTTGACGCTCAGCCCGGCGACGGCTTCTGTGCCGACTCCGCAGGCGCCTGTTCGCTGCGGGCCGCGGTCCAGGAGGCCAACGCCTCCGGCGGCGGCACGATCGACCTGAAGAAGGGCACCTACACCCTGACGATCGCTGGGATCGACGAGGACGCAGCGGCAACCGGCGACCTCGACGTCACCTCGCGCATCACGGTCGACGGGAACGGCGCCACCGTCGACGCCGCAGGCACCGACCGGGTGTTCGACGTGCTGGCCGGCGCCTCCCTCACCCTGACCGACACCACCCTCACCGGCGGCTCCGCGCAGGGCGAGGGGATGCCGGCCTCCGGCGGCGGCGTCCGCAACGCCGGTGAGCTGGTCGTGGACCGCAGCACGCTCACCGCCAACACCGCGGTACGCGCCGGCGGTGCGATCGAGGCCGTCGTGGGCTCGACCACCACCGTGAGCCGCTCCACCCTCTCGGGCAACTCCACCGGCCCCGGGCCGGGCAACGGTGGTGGCCTGCATCTCACCGGCGCCGGCATCGTCCAGGTGGAACGCAGCACGGTCACCGGCAACACCGCGGCTGCCGAGGGCGGCGGGCTCTGGAACTCCGGAACGGGCACCATGACCGTGACCCGGACCGAGATCACCGGCAACACCGCCAGCGGCGACGAGGCCACCAACGGCGGCGGCGGCCTCTACAACGACGGAGGCGAGCTCACCGTCGACGGCTCCGAGATCCGGGACAACGTCGCTGACGGCGCGTCCGGCTCGGGCGGCGGCATCCTCAACAACGAGGGCACGCTGGTCGTCGAGAGCAGCACCATCGGGGCCAACAGCTCCTCCCGTGCGGGCGGTGGCGTCGAGGCCAACGTCGGGACCACGACCCTGCGGCGCACGACGCTCACCGCCAACACAACCGGGGACAACCCGGGCAACGGTGGTGGCCTGCACCTGACCGGCGCGGGAACTGTCACGATCGAGCGGAGCGCGGTGACCGGGAACTCGGCCGCGAACGAGGGTGGTGGCCTCTGGAACTCCGAGCCGGGCACCATGACCGTGACCCGGACCGAGATCAACGGCAACGACGCCCCCACGGGTCCCGACACCTTCCAGGACGGGAACGGTGACGGCTTCACCATCGACGGCGAGGTCGTTCCGCCCACCAGCTGACCCCGCGAGCCGATCGCGCGGGTGCAGACCGTGGCTCAGCCACGGTTCTGCGCCCGTGCGGCTCGATCGTCGATCAAAAGGTCACGCCTAGGAGTCGACTTATCTCGCTTCGGGCGCTCGTGGCTTCTTGGTCGAGATTACGCAGTACTGGGGACGCCACCCAGCCGGGCGCGCCGAAGTCCTCGGGATACACGGATAAAAGTTGGGACACTGCCGCTGCATCCGGCGGCGGACAGCTGTCCAGAACGGCGAGGTCGGCTGCTTCCGGATACCGTGCGCGCAGCATGTGTGCGAACAGGCGGGACTCTGCTGCCTGGCCGATGCACTCGAATGGCAGATGTCCGGAGATCCCCAGGATTGCTGCCAGGGTGTCATGAGTGGTCACATCGACCAGCGGGTTGATGCCGTCGAAACAGTCGTCTACCGTCCGCCACGGGAGCCAGGCACTATAGCCGAGCCACACGTAGAGACACTTGGGGCATTTCATGCACCACGGCTTGCTCTGATTGCAAGAATGTGTTGACGGTGCGGCGGAAGCGCGGTGTCGTAGTGAGCTGAAGATGACCGGATCGTGCACCGGCTGCAAGATGCTAAAATAGCTGAAGGAATCGATTAGTGCGTGAGTCACATACTCGCTGAGCAGAACCTCGGCTTCGCGCGACTTTCCCCATTGATGGTTGATGTCCTCGCCGGTCCGTTCCCAGACGAAGCTTCCCTTGTTGGCGCTACGCTCGTGACCGAGCACGATGTGCTCGTATCCGTATCGCAAGACAACGGGCAGCGAGGCCATTATCGACGTCGGGGTCTCGGCGACGACCACCTCTTGACCGGGCGGAGCGGAAAAAGAGTCGACGAAGGAGTCGTCGATCTCCAACCGATGGACATGTGCGGGACGGAGGTGTGCAAGCAGCCGGTCAATCAGTTCTTGCTGATGTGCATGGCTGCCGTAGGAGGAATTCGAGTAGACGAACGCGCCCCAGGGCAGTTCGGCGGACTCCAGCAGGTGGGCAGACACGAGGCTGTCCTTGCCGCCACCGCAGAAGGCGAGCAGACTCACCTCGCCGAGCGGCCGCCGCCGAGGCGCGTACGGTGCCGCCCGCAACGGTGCCATCGGTACAGGTGCGTCAGCATCGTCACGTTGCCAACGCCATTGCGCAAAGACACCCTGCACCACGCGGCGCCAGACGGCGGCCACCTCCGGCGTGAAGAAGACACCCCACCGTCCCAGGTCGAGCTCCCGAGGCCGCAGGTTCACACCCTTGCTCATCTCGAACAACGCAATGTGGAACAGCAGGCGCTGCCAGGTGACCGCATCGACCGAGACCCGCAGGTCGTCCAGGTCGACATCGGCATAGCGCAGGGATGTCTCGAAATGATATCTGTCGACGCACCAGTGGATGTGTATGCTGTGCTGCCTGTGTACGATATCGTCAAGACGTAAGCTCGTTGCTGCTTCGGCCACAAGTCCATGGTCGCTTATTCGCGCACTTTGACGCTAGCAACCACGTGAGATTCACCCTTAAGGGTTAATTCGAACCGCTCTTCACTACACCGGTTTGCCGCGATCTAACCCAACCGGGTGGAAGTATCGCCAATCGGACGAGATCGCCGCGTTGGCAGGCCTGATCACCTCCGAGATGCGGTCCGGGCCGGTTCTGGTCACTGGGGCAGGGCCAGACGTTCGGCGGTGAAGGTGTCGATCGCGCCCTGCAGTTCGATGACCTGCCGGCCGGGGTCGGTGACGGCACGCAGGGCGGTCCGGACGTGCTCCACGGAGGTCACGACGCCGTAGATGCGTTTCTGCGGGGGAAGCGCGAGCACCGGTGCGAGTGCCTCGAGCGCGCCGTCGATCTCCTTCCGGCTGACTCGGGCGATAGCCAGTGCGCAGCGTGCTCCGGACTCGGCGCCGAACGCCCGCTCGGGGTCGAGCGTGTCGCCGTAGGCCTCCAGCGCTTCGACGGCGAAGCGCTCGGTGGTGCCCGCCTCTCGGTCGAGCCCCCAGGCGTAGGCGTCAGCGGCGTAGTAGAGCTGGCGGGGTCGGCCGAAGGTGCAGACTCCGCCGAGCCCGTCCAGGTCGTCGGGTTGTACCCGTTCCCGGGCCTCGTCGGCGCGGGCCACCGCCAGCCCCGCCTCGTCGAGGCGGCCCAGGGCGGCCAGCGACCGGGCCTCGCTGCTGGTCAGCCATACCCCCGCGGTGCCCCGGCTGCGGGTGGCTGCCTCGGAGCCGAGGTGGGCGTAGCGCAGCGAGTCGTCCAGGCGCCCGGACCGGTAGGTGATCAACCCCTGCAGGCCGCGCGTCCAGGCGCGCAGCCCGTCGTGGCCGGCGTTGTCCGCGCACGCGTACGCCGTGCGGGCCTGAGTCATCGCGTCGTGCGGTGCGCCCAGGTCGTGGGACGCCCTGGCCATCAGTCCGCAGGCCACCCCGGCGAGCAGGTAGAGATCGCGGGTCTGTTTCGGGAGCTGGCGCCCTTCGAGGAACCCGAAGGCACGGTCCTGGACAGCGACCAGCTCAGGAAGCAGGTCCGCAAGAGGCTGCTGCTGGTAGGCGACGACGAGGCGGCGCACGTCGTCGAGCAGCTGGTCCAGCGTCTCGTCACCCACGTTGGACGCCTCGATCCTGATGAGGAACTTGCGTGCGCGGTCCGCGCTCGTCGCGATGACCTGCCCCTCCCAGTCGCTGCGCTCGCAGCCGCGCGTCCCCATTGCTAACGGCGCGACCGCGGGTGGGCTGGACAGCTCCGCTGCCGTCAGCGTGAGGTGCCGCTGGCGCAGCACCTGCTCGAGCCGGGTCCGTGGCCCGGTCTGTTCGACCATCGTCGTCCGTCACCTCCACTTCGTGTTCCCGCCCACCGTAGATCCACCGCGCCGTCGCCCATCTATCTGGAAAGCAGACGACAGCAGACGACATACAGACGGCACGAGACGTCACATGCTGACGGGAGACGGTTGCAGAGTGACCAGTTGCTATAGGCGGCTCTCAGCCACCCTGCCTCCGGGGGCCCGATCCACCGCCCGCTAACCTCTGCGGGATGTCGAAGCACTGGCGCCATCCACAACTGCACCGTCCTGCTGCGCGTCGCCCGAGCCGGTACCCACCCACCCCAGGGGCCAGCGGGTCCGAGAAGCCAAGCCAGCTGGAGCAACCCGACGTCATCCAGTTTGTCGCGGCGGCGCTCAACAGCGGCAAACCACTCGATCTGCTGGCTCCGGTCAGCTCGCTGCTCACGATGCTCGACCCGCGCTGTCGGAACCCGCACGAGCCGGTGGATCCCGCGCTGCCGCCCTGGGACGAACTGATGCAGTCCTACCTCGACGTCGAGCTGCCCGAGAGCACGGCTGTGATGGCGGTGATCGCCGCACTGTCCGATGACGACGTCCTGCGCCAGCGGCTCAACCGTGAGATCACCAGGCGGCAGCAGACCCTGCCGGGCTGGCTGACCGAGCTGCACCTGGCGCAGCCGGCCGACCGGGTCGTCGAGTTGGACCACGTACTCGGTGACGGCGACACCGTCGTGATCGGGGCTCGGCTGCCCGGCGGGCACGAGCTGACCGCCGTCGCGTACATCGAGCACAACCTGGGCACGCTGGTCAAGGAGGCGTTCGTGGTGGGCCGGCCGCTTTCCGAGATGGTGGCGGAGCAGTTCGACACCTCCGGCGACCCGGACGCCGACGCGCACGACCTCGACCCGGCCGACGCCCGCGCCCGGCTCACCGAGGCGATCGAGCGCGGAGCGGTCGGTTTCTCGCCGTTCCGAAGCGATACCTGGCCGGCGTATCGCCCTCTGGTGAAGTGGATGATCGGGTTGCTGCCTGAGGGCGGCACCGGCTACCAGCGCCCGGAGTGGGACGACGCTGCTCGGGAGGCGCTGACTACGCGGTTCTCCGACTCTCCGTTCGGGGCCGGGTTCGCTGACCGCGACCACCGTCGCCTGCTGGGCTCGCTGCTGTCGTTCGGCATCGACCACGGCCCCGGCGACCCGCAGCGATGGAGCCCGGTGGCAGTCGGGATGGTGCTCACCAGCTGGTTGCCCCACATGATCGTCGGCGAGGTCGAGTTCTTGGCCATGGGGCCGGACCTGCTACGGGCGTTCATCCGGTTCTGCCATCACGAGCGTGGGATTCGCCCGGAGCTGACCGCGCAGACCCTCGCCATGGTCGACAAATGCGAGCCGGACTACCAGCGCGCGATCCGTTCCCCCCACCGCCAGGAACTGGCCGCCGCGATGCGCGCCGCGATGGGTATGCCCGAAGCGAACGGGTCGTGACCGCCCGCCGCCGCCCCTGACTACGTGGAGATCATCCTCGATCTGCGGTGTCGGGCCATCGGGGCGAGCAGGCGCTGGATCGGCTCGATACCGCAGCGCTCTCGACGAGCTGTCTGCTTGGACACCGTGCGTGAGGCAGTGGGTTACACTTTGATCTGGTGAGATGAGGAGGGTGCGCCGTGTCCACTCCGTTCCCTGGTCAGGTTGAAGCTCTAAGTATTAAGGCATCCGGCCCCGCCACGCAGGGTGGCCGGATCTCTCTTAGCGAGTTGGCGCGGATCACGTCGGGCTTCCAGGCAACACTGGAGCGTATTGCGTACTCAATTCTTATCGGATACAGGCGCCAGGGACGGCTCCCTAAAGAGATCGTGGATGCAGTGCGGATCGATTTTGTCGGATTCAGGGAGGGCTCGGTGGTCCTCGACCTCAGGCGTCCGGGTATTGAAGCCTTAGATGACCTCTTTAACGCTTCATTCGAAGCGCTTGTCTCAGGATTAAAATTCCTACAGGGAAGCCCAAGCGAGCTTCCGCCGCATTTCAATACGGCGGTTATCAACGGAATTTTGACGATGTGCGGTGGGATAAGCCAGAGAAATATTAGCGAGATCTCGTTCTCGGCTGAGGGGCAAACCTACTTCACCTTGAATGCGGGTATGCGTGCGGTTCTCCGCGCAGCGCAAAGAGGAGGAAGCCAGCAAGAGCTAACGATTATCGGCCGGTTACACATGGGAGACTTCGACCCTCTCAGCCTAAGGTGCAGGATTGATACGCACTCAGGGAGTGTTTCCTGTGATCTGGATGACGAGCTGCGAGACGATGTGCTAGATCTTATCGACACGCTTGTGATTGCGAGCGGGGTTGCTGAGATGCAAGCGGACGGTTCCACTGTTCGCGTGCTACACCTCTCGGATATCGAAGAGCTTGAGACGTCGACCTCAGGCTCACTTGATGGGTTGGCGCACCAGCAGGGGATCTTGCCTGTCGCCAGCATCGAGACCTTACGCGGGAAGCCAGTCGATGATTTCGAGGCGTTCATGGAGATTGTGAGATCGGCGCGGTGAGAGGATAGTGCCGTCCTATGTAGTTGTTGATACTGACGTATTTTCGTATATCTGGCAAGGGCGATCGCAGGGCGTACCGTACGAGACTTATATTCGCGGAAAGGTTCCCGTCTTATCTTTTACCACTGTGGCGGAACTCCATTACGGGGCCAGCTACCGGGGGTGGGGGGATCGTAAAATTCGAGAGTTGGAGGCCGCTCTCAGAGTGTATCTTGTTGCTCCGTATAACCCTCAGATGGCGAAACTTTGGGGAATACTGAAGACTCAGGCGCGGAGGGCTGCACATCCGCTCGGCGCAAACGATCATTCAAACGATCTCTGGATTGCGGCAACAGCGATCTTCCACGACGCTCCTCTCCTGAGTCACAACCGCAGGCATTTTGAAGGAATGCCTGGCCTTAATTTGATTACTCCTCACCAATTCTAGTCTGGTTTAGCGCAGTCGCGCGCTGGGTCGGTGTCCAGCTAGGTCATCGGCACGGTTACTGGAGTACCGATCACCGACAGCTTGGTGCCAGCTGCTCGCTTAGCGCGCGTCGGTTCACGTGAACGTCAGCAGTGTGGTTGGTTCGAGCTAGCTCCTCTCGGCCCCCATAACCTGTCGGATCGAGAGACTGATCGTGCACCTGGCGTCGTTGATACAACAATCGGCTTGATGTCAGAAGACGCCCGCGCTCATGTTAGGTCTTCGGGCCTCCTTGCGGGTGCGGCGGGAGGTATGGGGTGGGGGATCTCCGGGCTGGCGGTGATGTGAGGCGTGCGGCGCGGGTGGCCCAGAGTGCGATCCCGAACCACCGTGGCCGACCACAAGGCCACCGCCGAGCATCACTGGTTCGCCTCCGGCCGATACGGGTCGCGAACCGGTCCTGCGTTCTGTTGCTGCCGGTGACGGGGTGCGGAGAACTGAGGCACTACTGTCGCTGTCACGCGGACGACGAGGGGGAGCGGCACGGTGACGACCACTCCGGTGCAGGCCGGGCAGCCGCTGCTGCGCGAGCTCATCCGGATCCCGGAGCGGATCCATCAGGGCGACTTCGTGCTGCGCCTCACCGAGGGCGTCCAGCACATCCAGTCCACGGTGGACTCCTACGTCATCACCCCGCAGCTGCGGGTGGCGTTCGACGAGGCGCTCGGTCTGATCGGGTCCGCGTTGGCGCAGGACCGGTCGAAGGCCAGCTACCTGCACGGTTCGTTCGGCTCGGGCAAGAGCCACTTCATGGCCGTGCTGTACGCCCTGCTCAACGGTGACGTCGCCGCCCGGTCGCGGCCCGAGCTGGCCGACGCCCTCGCCCGGCACAGCTGGCTCGACGCCCGTCGCTTCATGCTCGTGCCCTACCACCTCATCGGGGCCGAGAGCCTGGAGGCGGCGCTTCTCGGTGGCTACGTCGAGCACGTGCGTCGGGAGCACCCGGGGGCGCCGCTCCCGCCGGTGTACCGGGCTCAGGGGCTGCTCGACGACGCCCGGGCGATCTACGAGGGGATGGGGCGCGAGGCGTTCCTGGCCAAGCTGCCCCAGCCCGCGGACGAGGGCTGGGGCGACTACAGCGCGCCCTGGTCGGCCGAGGAGCTGGACGCGGCGTTCGCCGCGCCGCCGGACTCTGCGCTCGCCGGGCGGCTGATCAGCGACGTCGTTCCGGTGTTCCTGCCGAGCTACGTCGACTCGGTCGTGGGGGCGGCCAACGCCTTCGTCCCGCTCGACGGGGGGCTCGCGGCGCTCAGCGCGCACGCCAAGGCGCTGGGGTACGACGGCGTCATCCTGTTCCTCGACGAGCTGGTGCTCTGGCTCGCCGGGAAGATCGCGGATCCGGTGTTCGTCGCGCGGGAGACCGAGAAGGTCGCCAAGCTCGTCGAGTCCTCCGATGCCCACCGCGCGATCCCGATCGTCAGTTTCATCGCGCGGCAGCGCGACCTGCGCGAGCTGATCGGCGTGGAGCGGACCGGCGCCGAGTCGCTGTCGTTCCAGGACCAGCTGTCCTACTGGGACGGGCGGTTCGCCACGATCACCCTCGAGGACCGCAACCTCGAGATGATCGCCGAGCGGCGCATCCTGGCGCCGCGCGACGACGAGGCGGCGCGACGCATCGCCGACGCCTTCCGGCGCACCGACAACCTGCCCGGCCGTACCCGCGACATCCTTCTCACCGACGGCGACGGGGAGGCCTTCCGCCGCACCTATCCGTTCAGCCCGGCGTTCATGCAGACCCTGGTCAAGGTGTCGTCGGCCCTCCAGCGTGAACGCACCGCGCTCAAGCTGATGCAGCAGATCCTGGTGGACCGGCGCGAGGACCTGCGCCTGGGCCAGCTCGTGCCGCTGGGGGACCTGTTCGACGCGATCGCCGACGGCAACGACCAGCCCTTCACCGAGAAGCTCACGTTCGAGTTCGAGCAGGCCCGCGCGCTCTACCAGCGCACGCTGCGACCGCTGCTGCTCGGCCAGCGCGGGCTCACCGAGGAGCAAGCCGGCGGGCTGGCCGAGGCCCCGACCGGCGTGCTCACCGCGTTCCGGGCCGACGACCGGCTGGTCAAGACGTTGCTGCTGGCCGCGTTGGTGCCGGAGGTCGCCGCGCTGCGCGCGATGACCGCGCGGCGGCTGGCGGCGCTGAACCACGGCACGGTCACCTCACTGATCCCCGGGCAGGAGGTCAGCGAGGTGGCTCGCCGGCTGCGCGGGTGGGCGAGCCAGGTCGCCGAGCTCAAGGTCGGCGTCGAGGACGATCCCAGCGTCCGGCTGCAGCTGGTCGGCGTCGATCTCGGCCAGATCCTCGACCGAGTCACCCACGTCGACAACCCCGCGAGCCGCCGCCGGCTGTTCCGCGAGCTGCTGCTGGGCGAGCTGGGCATCCGCGACGACGGCGCGTTCGAGATCGAGCACACCGTGGTGTGGCGGGGCAGCCGGCGCACCGTCGAGATCGTCTACGGGAACGTGCGCGATCGCGCGGACCTGCACGACGAGGTCTTTGCCCCGTCCCAGGACGGGCGGTGGCGGCTGCTGGTCGACTATCCCTTCGACGCCGCCACCTACTCGGCGGCTGACGACCGGGCGCGGCTGACCGAGCTCCGCGACGGCGGCGTGCGGCGCTGCGTGGCCTGGCTGCCGGCGTTCGTGACCGGGGCCGTGCTCACCAAGGTGGCCACCCTCGTCCGCATCGACTACCTGCTCGGCGGCACCCGCCTCGACGAGGCCGCGACGCACCTCGGACCCGACGACCGCCAGCGTGCCCGGGACCTGCTGCGCAACCAGGGCGACTCGCTGCGCACCGACCTGCGCGCGGTACTGCGCGAGGCCTACGGACTCGCGCGTCCGAGCGAGGAGAACGTGCTCGAGTGGAGCGACCACCTCGTCTCGCTCGATCCCGCGCTGCGCCCGCGCCTCGACGTCGGCCGCTCGTTCGCCGACGCGCTGGCCCACCTCGTGGACCAGTGTTTCGGCGCGACCTACCCGAGCCACCCGGATCTCGACCCCCAGCGCAAGGGCGCCGTGGTGACCACGGCCGAGCTGCGCACCGTCCTCGACGTCGTCCGCCGGGCCGCGGACGCCGAGGGCGGGCGGATCGAGACCGACAAGCCCGAGCGCCCGGCGCTGCACAAGCTCGCGCATCCGCTGCACCTCGGCGAGGAGAACGGCCCCTTCGTGCTGTCGCGGCACTGGGAGGCGGAGCTCGAGCGCCGCGCCGCGCAGGAGGGACTCGGCGAGGCGGACATCCCGGTCCGGCAGCTGCGCGGGTGGCTCGCCGACCTCGGACTCGACACGCGCGTGGCGAACCTGGTCATCGCGACCTATGCCGAGCTCGCTCGCCTGGCCTGGGTGCGGGGCGGGCTGGTCGTGGACCCACCGGCCGGGGTCGACGACGTCCGCGACGACATGCTGCTGCGCCGCCAGCGACTCCCCGCAGCCGAGGTGTGGACCGTCTCCGTCGAGCGGGCGGGCGTGCTGTTCGGTGAGAAGCTCGACGCCCGGGTGATCTCGCCGCGGTCGCTCGCCCGCTTCGCCCGGATCGGCACCCGGGCCGACCAGCTACGGGCGCCCGCCGCTGAGCTGCTCGCCGTACTGGAGAGCTCGCTGGTTCGCCTCGGCGTGCCCGCGGAGCCGGTGGCGCCGCGGCTGCGCACGGCGGAGACCGCCGTCGAGCTGCTCGACGCGCTGCGCCGGGCCGGTGGCCCCACCGAGCTCGTCGAGGCGCTGGCATCGATGCCTTTCGACATGCCGCTGATCACCGTGAGCCGGTCCCTGTCGAGCGCCGCGCAGATGAGCGAGTCGCTGCGAAACGCGGACTGGCAGCTGCTCGACCAGCTCGCGACGCAGGCGCATTCGGACACCGACGGTGTCCGAAACACCCTTCGGGCGGGTGCGGCCGCCAACGAGGACGCCTCCCCGCTGGCGAAGGTGCTGGGCGACGCGCGCCGGCGGATCCTCGACCTGATCACCGTCGCGCCGCCGGCGGCACCGCCGTCGCCGCGCCCCCTGCCGCCCGTGCTCCCCGAGGCCCGGACGGTGCGCGGGCGCCGCGACGACGCCCTCGCCGAGCTCCGCGGTCTCCTCCCGGCCGACGCGCAGATCGAGGTCAGCTACCGGATCCTCGGCGATGGCGACGCCTGAGCTCGCGACGGCGGCCCAGCGAGCGATCCGGGAGCGGGTCCGCTCCCAGCTGTCCCACGGCGCCGACGTCGACGTCATCGGCATCCGTAGCTCCGCGCCACCGACCTGGGACGACCGGACCCGGACCGAGATCGGCGGCCGGGTCGTGCACGTCGCCGCCTGCCCCTCGGTGCTCGCCGTGCTCGACGCCCTCGCCACCCGCCCGCCGGACAGCATCCTCGTGCTGCTCACCGACCGCACCGAGAACGAGCTCGGGGACGCGGTCCTCGCCCGGCTGCACCGCGGGAAGCTCCTCGACGCCGACCGCTACACCCTGCTCGGTGACCTGCTCGCCACCCGCCAGCTCGATCCCCGGATCCGGACCGCAACCTGGCTCGTCGACGCGCTCATCGAGCTCACGGTCGCCGAGGCCATGCCGTCGACGGCCCGGTCCACGCTCAGCCGGTCGCGGGCGTTGACGCTGGTCCTGACCGCCCGACTCGGCGTCGACCCGGAGCGCCTCGATCTACCGACGCTGGTCGGGGTCCTGGACGATCCCGCGGTACGCAGCCGGTGGCGGGCGCTGGGCCCCGACGAGCGGGCCGGGCTCACCGGCCACCTCGTGTCGTTGCACGGCGGGGCCGCCGCGGTGCTGACGGCGCTGGCCGCGAACCGCGACGACGTCCTCGCCGATCTCCTCGCGGCCCAGGCGATCCTGGCCGCGCCCGCGTCGGACCGCGCTGCGGCGGAGGCGTACGGGCGGTTCACCGAGTCCCGTTTCCCCACGGCGACACCGCACTGGGCGGATCTGGCCGCGGCGGCGGCGGGCGCGCTCGAACACGTCGCAGCGGCGACCGCCGCGGCGCGGCTCGACCAGCAGATCCGGCGGGCCGACGCCATGCTCGGCCAGCTGCACGCGGCGGCGCTGGCCGTGCACAGCCCGGTGCTGCCGTCGGGTTACCGCGAGCGCCTGGCACACGCTGCCGCCGACCTGACCGAGGAGTCGTTGGCCGCGGTGGCCCGGCACCGGGAGCTGGCCGCCGGGCGCCATCGGCACGATCGCCTGCTCGCGGCGCTACGGCTGCGGCGGTGGCTCGCCGAGCCGAGCCCGGCCGTGGCGACCGCGGCCGAGGGCGTGCAGCGCCATGCCAATGAGCTGTCGTGGGTGGACCGCGCGCTCGCCCAGGTGCGCCGCGGGGATCCGGAGCCGCGGGTCCAGGAGGTTCTCGCGCGAGCCGCCCATGAGGCCGGAGCGGCGCGGGCGGGTATCGACACGGCGTTCGCCGCCCGTCTTGCGGTGGCATCCGAGACACCGACCCACCAGCTTGCCGTCGAGACCCTCCTGCCCGATCTCGTGGCTCCGCTGGCGAAGCAGAACCGGATCCTGCTGATCGTCGTCGACGGGATGTCGGGAGCGGTCGCGGGAGAGGTGTCCGAGCACCTCACCGACCACCGCCGGGGCTGGACCGAGGTCGTCCGGGCCGCCGACGGTGATCGGGAGGCGGTGCTCGCCGCGCTGCCGACCGAGACCTTCTACAGCCGGTCGAGCCTTTTCGCGGCTGCCCTGCGCCCCGGCACGGCGGTCCCGGAGAAGCAGGCGTTCGCCGCGCACGCCTTCTGGCCACCTGGGGGCGCGGTGCTCGTGCACAAGGCCGGGGTGGACGGCTCCGACGGGAACGACCTCGGGGCCGAGCTCGAGCAGGCCGTCGGGCCGGACGGGCCTTCGGTGGTCGGCGTCGTGCTCAACGCCGTGGACGACGCGCTGAAGTCGGGCCGGCAGGCACCGGATCCGGGATGGCGGCCCGACGACATCACCGGACTCCCGCAGCTGCTCGACCGGGCCGCGTCGTCCGGTCGCGTCGTGGTGCTGACCAGCGATCACGGACACGTCCTCGAGCACGGCTGCGAGCTGCGGACCGACTCGACCGGCGGCGCCCGCTGGCGCGCGGCCGACCCGCCCGTCGGTCCCGACGAGGTGCTCGTCGCCGGCCCCCGCGTCCTCACCCCCGACGGCCGCGCGATCCTCGCGGCCACCGAGGAGCTGCGCTACGGCCCGCAGAAGTATGGCTACCACGGCGGCGCGTCCCTGGCCGAGGTGGCGATCCCGCTGGTCGTGCTGCTTCCGCCGGGGGCCGAACCGGTGCCGGGATGGACGTCGCGCCCGCCCGGTGGGCCGAGCTGGTGGAGCGGCGACGCCGTCGCGATCCCGGCGCCCGAACCCGGGCCGGTGCGGCGACCGGGCGGCCGGAAGAAGCCGGCGGCGACGCAGTCGGAGGCCCTGTTCGACGTTCCCGCCGACGCACCGGGGGCGTCGAGCCTCGGGCGGGGGGCCCGGCTGATCACCTCGGCGGCCTTCCGGGCGGCCCATGCCGGGCTCCCGGCCAACCGGGTACCGACCTCGGCGACCTTCGCCGCGGTGGTCGACGCCCTGGACGCGGCGGGTGGGCGGCTGCCGGTGGCGTCGGTGACGGCCGTCATGGGCAGCGCCGGGCGCAACCCGCGCGGCCTCGTCGCCGCGCTCGGACGGGTGCTCAACCGGGACAGCTTCCCCGTGCTCACAATGGTTGACGGCGACCGCGCCGTCGCGCTCGACCGGACCCTGCTCGACGAGCAGTTCCCACCGGACGCACCGTGACCGGGCACGTCAGCCCCGCTCGGCGGCGCACCGTGCTCGCGGCACTGCGGCGCGGCACCGTGCCAGACAGCGGGTTGGATCTGCTCGCCGTCGGCCTCGAACGGCTCGCTCCCACCGTCGACGCCGAGCTCGCCGCGTGCCGGACCGGCGCCGCGGCCTTCACCGCCATCCGCGGCGAGTACGGCTCGGGCAAGACGTTCGTGGCGCGGTGGCTGGGGGAGCGGGCCAAGAGCTCGGGCATGGCCACCGCCGAGGTGCAGATCTCGGAGACCGAGACGCCGCTGCATCGCCTGGAGACGGTCTACCGGCGGCTGTGCGAGCGGCTGGCCACGGCCACGGACGCCCCGAGCGCGTTCCGGCCGGTGCTCGACTCGTGGTTGTACGCCCTGGAGGAGGACGTCCTCGCCGAAGGCCTGGTGTCACCCGAGGACGCCGACGCGCTCGGCTCGGCGGTCGACACCCTCCTGGAGCAGCGACTGACGACGCTCGCGCGGACCACACCCGGCTACGCGGCGGGCCTGCGCGGCTACCGGCGCGCGCTCGCCGACGGGGCCACCGACGTCGCCGAGGGGCTCGCGGCCTGGCTCGCCGGCCAGCCGCACGTCGCCGCCGCGGCGCGCCGCTCAGCCGGGCTGCGCGGCGACCTCGATCACTTCCTCGCGCTCGGGTTCCTGCAGGGCCTGCTCACCGTGCTCCGCGACGCCGGCCACCCCGGTCTCGTCCTGGTGCTCGACGAGGTGGAGACACTGCAGCGGGTGCGCAGCGACGCCCGAACCAAGGCGCTCAACGCGCTGCGCCAGCTGCTCGACGAGCTCGACGGCGGCCGGTTCCCCGGGCTCTACCTGGTGATCACCGGGACGCCCGCGTTCTACGAGGGACGGCAGGGGATCGCCCTGCTCCCGCCGCTGGCGCAGCGGCTGCACACCGACTTCTCCACCGATCCCCGCTTCGACAACCCGCGCGCGCCCCAGGTGCGGCTGGTCGGCTTCGACGCGGCGCGGCTCGTCGAGCTCGGCGGCCGCGTCCGGGACCTCTACGCCGCAGGTGCGGACGCGCCGCAGCGGGTGCGGGACCTGGTGGACGACGACTACCTCGCCACGCTCGCGGGTGCCGTCGCCGGTGGTCTCGGAGGCAAGGTCGGTGTGGCGCCGCGGCTGTTCCTGCGCAAGCTCGTCGGTGACGTCCTCGACCGCGTCGACCAGTACCCCGACTTCGACCCCCGCCGCGACTACGGGCTCACGGTCTCCGCCGGCGAGCTCACCGACGTCGAGCGCCAGGCGGCCGCCCACCTCGATCCCCCCGGCCTCGACGACATCGACCTCGAGGTCTGAGCCGGTGCCGGAGCCCGCGTTCGCCCGCCTGCACCCGGTGATCCAGCATCACGTGGTCAACACCCTGCAGTGGCCGGACCTGCGCCCCCTGCAGGACGCCGCGGTCGTCCCGGTGCTCGACGGGGTGGACTGCCTCCTGCTCGCGCCCACCGCGGGCGGCAAGACCGAGGCCGCCGCGTTCCCGCTGCTCAGCCGCATGGCCACCGAGGGGTGGGCGGGCACCTCGGTGCTGTATGTCTGCCCGCTGCGGGCGCTGCTGAACAACCTGGCACCGCGCCTGCACGACTACGCCGGCTGGGTCGGCCGCTCGGCAGCCTTATGGCACGGCGACACCGGGCCGGGTGCACGCCGCCGGATCCTGCGGGAACGACCCGACGTGCTGCTCACGACCCCGGAGTCGCTGGAGTCGATGCTGGTGTCCGTATCGGTGGACAGCAGCCGGGCCTTCGCCGACGTCCGGGTGGTCGTCGTCGACGAGGTGCACGCGTTCGCCGGGGACGACCGGGGCTGGCACCTGCTGCACGTGCTGGAACGGCTCGCCGAGCTGGCCGGGCGTCCGCTGCAACGGATCGGTCTGTCGGCGACCGTCGGCAACCCCGATGAGCTGCTCGGATGGCTCCAGGGTGCCGCCACCGGCCGTCCGCGCGCGGTGGTGGCACCTGCGGCGGGCGCTGCGACGAGCGACGTGCAGCTCGACCACGTCGGCTCGGTGGCCGGGGCGGCCACCGTCATCAGCACGCTGCACCGCGGCGAGAAGCGGCTGGTGTTCGTCGACAGCAGGCGGCGCGCCGAGGAGCTGGGCGCGGCGCTGCGGTTGCGCGAGGTGGACACCTATCTCTCGCACTCGTCGCTGTCGGCCACCGAACGGCGGCGGTCCGAGGAGGCGTTCGCGCAGGCGCGCGACTGTGTGATCGTCGCGACCTCCACCCTCGAGCTCGGCATCGACGTCGGCGATCTCGACCGCGTGATCCAGATCGGCGCGCCGCGGACGGTCGCCTCGTTCCTGCAGCGGCTCGGCCGGACCGGCCGCCGAGCTGACAGCCTGCGCAACTGCCTGTTCCTCACGCTCGATCATGATCAGTTGTTGCATGCCGCTGGCCTGTTGCTGCGCTGGTCGCAGGGCTGGGTCGAGCCGGTGGTTCCACCGCCCTCGCCGCGACACATCGTCGCCCAGCAGCTGCTGGCGCTCGCCCTGCAGCAGAACACGCTCGGCCGCCGGACTTGGCCGCAGTGGTGGCACGGGCTCGCCCCGATGGCGGCCGACGGCGCCGAGATCCTGGCGCACCTCGTCGCCGAGGGCTTCTTCGAGACCGACGGTGACCTGGCGTTCATCGGTCCCGAGGCGGAACGACGGTTCGGGCGCCGGCACTTCTCGGACCTGATGGCGGTGTTCACCGCCGCGCCGGAGTTCGTCGTGCTCGCGGGTCGCGACGAGATCGGCACGGTCGGCGACGACGTCCTCCTGGCTGACACCGGCGGCGGCGCCCGCGTCCTGCTGCTCGCCGGCCGCGCCTGGCTGGTGACCTCCGTCGACTGGAAGCGGCGCCGCTGCCTCGTCGAGGCCACCGACCTTCCGGGGCGGGCGACCTGGAACGGCGCGGGCGGCGGGCTCTCGTTCGCCGTCACCCGCGGGATGCGCGAGGTGCTGCTGGGCGCCGATCCGCCCGGGGTGCGGCAGTCGCGGCGCGCGACCACCGGGCTCGACGAGCTCCGCGGGCACCACATCGGCCACGTCACCGACGGCGGGACCGTCCTGTGTCGCAGCGGTGCCGGCGACGTCCACTGGTGGACGTGGGCCGGGTCGGCGGCCAACCGGACGTTGCAGGCGACGCTGCGCGAGCTCGTCGACCCGCGCCAGCGGATCGGTGACCAGGTCCTACGCCTTCGCCACGGCAGCGACCTGTCCGACGTCGCCGCCGCGCTCACCGGGATCGACCGGACCGCGATCACCACTCCGGGAGCCGACGCGCGCGCGGTCACCGGCCTCAAGTTCTCCGCGGCCCTGCCTGCCGAGCTGGCCCGAGCCACCGTCGGCGAGCGACTGGGCGACCGGTCAGCTGCCGCCCAGGTGCTGTCCGAACCACGCAGACTCCACGCCGACGCGGGTTGAGCCCTGCCTCCTCCCCGCGAGTCCCCCATCCCACCCCGGCGAGTCCCCCGTTCCAGCACGGTGAGTTCCCCGTCGCACGTCACGTAAGAAGCGAGGAACTCGCCGTGTCGCAACGTGGGACTCGCCGTGTCGGAGCAGGGACTCGCTGGTGCATCACGACGCCGTGCTCGGTCAGGTGGGCTTCTGGTCTCGGTGGGCGTCGGTGCGGTTGAGCATGGTCGCGATCCGTTTGTCCAGCTCGCGCAGATGCGGGGAGCTGGTACGCAGGGGCCGGATCTGGCGTTGCAGGGTGCGGAGCCGGTCGAGGGTGCGGGTGGAGTGGACGTCGGCGGCGGAGCGCAGCGCGGCTCGACCCGATGCGGCAGCCTGCTCGAAGTCGCGGTTGATGAGGTGGGCGCCGGCGAGGTCGGTCTGGGCGAAGCAGCGGGCGCGGATCCGCCAGGGCTCGTAGTCGTTCACCGCGAGGGTGCTCTGCTTGATGGCGTGCTCGGCCGCACCGAGGTCGCTGAGGCACTTGCCCAGGTCCGCGGCGAACGCGGCTTCGGTGTACAGACCCAGCCACTGCGGCTCCTCGTCCGGGCACGTCGACTCGTAGGACCGCTGGGCCGCCAGCATCGCGCGGCGCGCCTCGCGGGTGTCACCGAGCAGGGCGAAACCGCCTGCTTCCAGCGCGTGCAGCGCGGCGGTCAGCGCTGGGGTGGCCGTGCCCTCGGAGACGGCCAGACCGGCTCGGGCCATGGCCACTGTCTGGCGTCCGTGCTGGAGTCGGTCGTGCTCGGTGAGCGCGTTCCTGCCGATATGCCATGTCATACGGCTCATCTCGCCGAGCACGGTGGCGGCGTATTGCCGGTCACCGGCGGCCATTGCCAGGTCCAGCGCCTGGATGTAGTAGCGCTGGGCGAGCGCGTGTCGGCCTATGTCGGCCGCGGTGAACCCGGCCAGTTTCGTGGCCTGCGCGACCGCGGTCAGCAACGCCTTGCCAGTCTTGTCCGAGTAGCTGGCGTGCAGGAGCTGGTTGGCCTCGTGGTGCACCAGCGACACCACCTGCTCGCGTAACAACCCTGCGGCGCCGTACTGGTAGTCGAGCCGGCGCATGTTGGTGACCTGGCCGGTGAGCAGTGCCACCTCGGTCATGCCCACCCGCATGCCCCCACCGCGACGCGCGGTGCTCGCCACCGGGGGCACCGTCAGGGCGAACAGTGCCGGTTGGGAGAACGCCGCCGCGTGGAACGACGACCCCAGCAGGAACTTGCGCCGTCTCATGTCCCGTCCCGACAACTCCACGACCGTGCGGGCGGTACTGTCCAGCGTCCCTGCACAGCTGAGCCCGTCGTGGACATCCTCGGCCACGAGGGAGCGGTCGGCAAACCCGCACGCTTTGACGTCGACCTCGCGGTGCAGCCTGCGCGAGAGCGCCTTGGCGACTAGCCGCGGCACCGGCCAGTGCGGCTGGGAGCCGTCGAGCATCCGGCGTATCGCGGTGGTGTTCGTGGCGACGTGTATCCCTTCCTCGGCGGCCGCCAGCACCACCAAGCGTGCCAGCGCGGTGTTGGTCAGCTCCGCCTCGTCCAGCATGATCCGCAGCTCGGCGTTACTTGCTTGGCGTTCGTGGCCCATCTCGTCACATCCTTGAGTGTTCGTCGCAGTGATCGTTGGAGCTGATCGTGGCCCACGGTCTGGGATCCTGGGGAAGTCTCACTTGTACAGGGGGTCCTCGAGTGAGACCTCAGTGAGACCCCCCGGACACCAACCGGTTCCACTGCACACCACCTGACCGTCACCTCACGTGACGGTCTGCGAGATTGTCTTCCGGTTCCGGGTGAACTGCCATCGGTTCGACGGCATCAGGCGGCCGGAGTCCGCGGCCAGCACACCCAGGTGCCCAGCCTCGTGCAAGTGACCGGTGCAGGTCAGGATCAGGTCCGTTCGCGCGGCCGTCAGCCGCCGTCCCGGTAGCGGTCGGCCACTGCGTTGGCCACGTGCTACCCGGCTGGCTCGCCCAGCCACGCCGGCGTCGTCACCGTGTGGCCGCCGAGCGTGCGCCCGGTGAACACGAAGTTGATGACCGTCCGGCAGGTCCGACGAGCGTGACCGGCGCCACGTCCGGAGTCGGGTGCTCGGCGGGCAGGTCAGCAACAGGCGAGTGGCGACGA
The DNA here is from genome assembly GCA_038257875.1 of Mycobacteriales bacterium. Taxonomy (GTDB): domain Bacteria; phylum Actinomycetota; class Actinomycetes; order Mycobacteriales; family Pseudonocardiaceae; genus Pseudonocardia. Next base: position 1,644 of record JBBSQN010000057.1, on the reverse strand, counting down.
TCCCGGTGGCGTCGATCGCGACCGGCAACGCACAGCGTGCTCACCCTCGCGGGCGCTGTACCCGTCGGGCATGTCGCACGCGGGTGCCGGGGGTGTGGGCACACCATGCAGGCGTGGCTGACCGGTAGCTGGCTGCCGTGGTGGCGTCAGCAAGGCCGGTCGGTGGGGGTGGCGCTGGGACGGGTTCGTGACAGTCGGTGTCCGTTCATCGCAGGGATCGGTCAGGCTCCGACCGGTGGTTCGAGCACCGGCTGGGGACGTCGCCGAGAGGGGTGAGCAGCGGCGCGTTGTCCGATGTGGATGTGGGCGGGCGGTGAGCGCGCGCCACGTGCCAGCGGCTATCCGCGGCGATGGGCCGTCGTCACCCGCACCGCGCTCGACGTGCGGATACCGGCGGACGGCACTCGGTGTCACCTCTTTCGACTGTCTGGGATCACGGGGTCGCAGGTTGACATCCTGTCGTCTCGGTGGTGTTTACGCAGGTGGGACGGCTGATGCCACACTGGTTCCGGGTCTTCGTCGCACGGTGGGCGACTGTCTGAGCGGCGGCGTCGTGCCACCTTCCGGAGTTATGCGGTTCATCGCGGCTGAGCTCTCTTCCGCGGCCGTTGTGGCTGCTCCGGGCGTCATGGATCGAGACCGCGTGATCGACCACGGTGACGCTGAGACGCATGTCCCGGTGCCGGGGTCGGGGCGGCGGTCGGGTGTCGACGGGGTGCCGTAGGGGTCCCGATGCGGCGGCGGACGACGCGCGGGCGGCGACGTCTAGATTTTTCACACGCCTCGCCTAGCCGACCATGGTCACCCGCTGTAATCGTACGGAGCGTGACCATCGGCTGCTGGCTATCACCTAATAAGCGTAGCTCATGGTTGTAACAGCCACTCTGATGCGAGTTTCAAAATCTTTAGGTGATCAGTCGATCACAGGAGTGGAAAAAGGCGGCAAGATAAACCTTGGGAAACATCTAGCGGAAAACTCTCAACTCCCCTAGTCTTTGGGCAGTGGTCGAGTCCCCCGCTCGCCCCCCCAGGAGGCCGAGAGTGGTCCATCATTCCTGGGTCAGTTAGTACGATGGAAGGAAAGCCTCAGTGCGGAAGAAGTTTGCTTCGTTGACCCTGCTGTTCGGAATGCTCGTTGCCGTTATGCTGGGCAGTACCTCCATGGCCCATGCGCAAACGACCAACACCGACAGCAGTACTACCACGTGTACGCAAACGGGTCTCGTGAATGTGAATGTGGTATATGTTTGTAGCGTCGTTGACAACGTGGTCGTTGGTGACGTGGTCACTGTTGTTGTCACGACCGACGATGTCTTGAGTAATAACGACATCCACGTTCTGGAGAATTTCCTCAACGGTTTCACCGTGCAGCAGATTCTCACCGACCCCGACCTTGTTGACGTTGATGTCCTCAACAACGTCCTCAACGGCAGTACCGTCAATGTCCTCAACGTCACCGTGAGCTAACGTCTGCGTCTCTGACTGCACGCAGTAATCTGCACCCTACATCGTGGGGGGGGGCCCCCGCCCGGGGGGGGGCCCCCCCGGGGGGCGGCGCGGGCGGGGGATATTCATGTAACGGGGGGTTTTTTAGTGTGGGAGGGCGGGTGGCGGGTGTGTGCAGGGGGGGTTGGTGGTGGGGGT
>JBBSQN010000056.1:0-32506 GCA_038257875.1 Mycobacteriales bacterium | reverse complement strand
GGAGATCAGCGGGCTCTCGGTCACACCAGGATCATCCCCGCCACCACCGACAATTCCGGCCCCTCCGACCACCACCCCAGAAAATCTTTTCAAGATTTTCCTGAGAGAGCCTGTCGGTGAACCACAGCGGACCCGGCCAGGGCTGGGGGCGCGGGAACGACGTGGTCACGCCGGTGTGTCGAGGCACCGGGTGGGGCGGACATCTCGCGTGGTCGATGCGTCATCGCCATCTGGTCGGTGACGACGAGCGGTTACCCGCCCATCACGAGGCCATGGTCCTGCGACCACCACCATGATCACGACCAGGCGGCTGGTGCGTCACGCCACCGCCAACCCACCACCACCTCGCCAAGACCGGACCAATCAGCCGCCTGAAGACGTTTACCATAGGCTCTTAACGAGTCGGTCTTGCCGGAGCATGTGCTCGACGGACCGGGTGCCGGTGATCGTCACGGTTCGAACCACGCTCGGCAACCCTTTCTGCGATGTCATCGAATGTCATCTGCCACTGCGGTGTCCAGCCACGATCTCATAAACCCGCTACGCATGATCAACTCCGCTGGCCGTGGTGACGAAAACCCAGTGCGGGAGGTGCCAGGTAGGAGACCACCGCGGCGGTCGGGATGGGGTCGTCCGGACGCCACAACGTCCGCCGACCCATCCCGATAACCGCCAGGGGTAGCCCCTACCAGCACCACAGTGCTCACCCGAGCCCCAGATGGTCCTGGGCAATGTGTGTCAGCCTGGGAGAAGCACGTTACGCAGGAGCGCTGCACTGGCTCGCCACATCATCAACGGAGCCCGACCTTGCGCGAACACGCCGGCCACGCGCCCCAGCCCTGCTTCGCCAGGACGCGCTCGGCGACGACGATCTGCTCGGCGCGGGTGGCCTGGTAGGCGTGGGGAGCGAACTCGCGGCCGCCGAAGGCCCTCCACGTGCGCGGGGAGAACTGCAGACCGCCGTGGTAGCCGTTGCCGGTGTTGATGTCCCACCGGCCACCGCTCTCACACTGCGCGATTCGGTCCCAGGTGGCGTCGGACGCAGCGTGCGCCGCGGGCGCGGCGATCACGAGCGGGCCGCTGGCCACGGCTCCTGCAAGTGCGGTGCGAACCAGCACCCGGCCAGCGGTGCCCAGTTCGATTCCGCCGGGGGCCCGGTGACGGCCACGGTAACGCGCCATGAGGTCTCTTCCTTGCGCTGCGCGCGGACGACCGCCGGGGAGCTGGCGGGGCGGGCTGGGCCGCCGTAGTCCGTTCCTGTCCCACGCTTCGTCGAGACAACGGGCCGGACCGCCGGACAGGGAGCGCTGCGGTTCCGGAGCCACCGGATCTGAGGACATCCGGTTGGGCCGCAGAGCACGCTACGTGCGGACGGTCCGAGAGGGAAGCCGGCGGGTCGTGCCGGGCTCGCCGTAACGTTCTGCGCCAAACGGCTGAACACGGCGCCGTCGTCGCTGCTCATGCCAGGATCTTTTAACGGTGACTCGATCAACCAAGGTACGGCGACGTGACATACATCACGAAAACCACGCCTTGTCCCGGAAGGACCGCCAGGCCGCTCCGGAGTGGTGTAGGCCGTAGGGTCACGCGCGTGGAGCTGACCCATGTCGATCCCGCCGGGACCGCCCGGATGGTGGACGTCACCGGCAAGGAGCCCACCGCCCGCTCGGCGGTGGCCACCGGCACGCTGCGCACCACGGCCGAGGTGGTGGACCTGCTGCGCCGCGACGGTCTCCCCAAGGGTGACGCGCTGGCCACCGCCCGCATCGCCGGGATCATGGGCGCCAAACGGACGCCCGACCTGGTGCCGCTGTGTCACCCGATCGCGTTGGGCGGGGTCGTGCTCGATCTCGAGCCGGACGGCGCCGAGGTACGGATCCGGGCCACCGTGCGCACCACCGACCGCACCGGCGTCGAGATGGAGGCGCTCACGGCCGTCGCCGTCGCCGGTCTCGCGTTGCACGACATGATCAAGGCCGTGGACCCCGCCGCGGTGCTCGACGGGGTGCGCGTCGAGCGCAAGGACGGTGGCAAGACGGGTACCTGGACGCGCCCGGAGGACCGGTCATGACCTCCGCGTCGGCGCCGCGGCGCGCCCGCGTGATCACGGCGTCCAACCGGGCGGCGGCGGGCGTCTACACCGACCGGGGTGGCCCGATCATCGTCACCTGGCTGCGCGAGCACGGCTTCGAGACCCCGGACCCGGCGGTGGTGCCCGACGGCGAGCCGGTCGGTGCAGCCCTGCGGGCGGCCGTCACCGACGGCGTCGACGTGGTGGTCACCACCGGCGGCACCGGTATCTCACCCACCGACGCGACGCCCGAGGTGACGCGCGAGATCCTGGACTACGAGGTGCCGGGGCTGGCCGACGCGATCCGCGCCGCCGGCGCCCCGACGGTGCCGACGGCCGTGCTCTCCCGCGGCCTCACCGGCGTCGCCGGGCGCACCCTGGTGGTGAACCTGCCCGGATCGACGGGTGGAGTTCGGGACGGTCTGTCGGTGCTCGCCGACGTCCTGGAGCACGCGGTGGACCAGTTGCGAGGAGGCGATCATCAATGACGGGCACGATCGGGGCGGCCGTACTGCGGGCGGCCGTCGGGGCGGCACCGCTCGACGTCGCCGAGCACGCCGCGCTCGTGGATCAGGCCGCTGCCGGAGCTGTGGTGACCTTCGCCGGTGTGGTGCGCGACCACGACGGCGGTCGGTCGGTCAGCGGCCTGGAGTACAGCGCCCACCCGACCGCGGAGAAGATCGTGGCCCAGGTGGCGGCCGACGTCGCCGCCCGGGCGCGTGGCGTCCGGGCGATCGCCGTCAGCCACCGGGTCGGGCCGCTCGCGATCGGCGACGTCGCGCTGGCGTGCGCGGTCGCCGCCGATCACCGGCGGGAGGCGTTCGCCACCTGCGCCGAGCTGGTAGAGGAGGTGAAACGCCTGTTGCCGGTCTGGAAGCACCAGGCGTTCACCGATGGCACCGACGAATGGGTCAACTCGACCTGACGGGACGTACGTGCGTCAACGCAGGTCGAGCTGCTGACCGACGAAGATCAGGTCAGGGTCGCTCACCACGTCCTGGTTGCGCTCGAAGATGGCCTGCCAGCCACCGGGGACGTTCTCGCGCGCGGCGATCGTGCTGAGCGTGTCGCCCTGGACGACGGCGTAGTCCGCGCCGTCCTTGGCGACCGGAGCAGCCGGGGCGGGCGCCGGGGCAGCGGCGGGAGCGGGCGCCGGGGCAACGGAGCGCACCTTCTTCGGCTCGGCAGCAGGTGCCGCGGCTGGGGCGGCGGCACGCACCTTCTTCGGCTCGGCGGCGTAGCTGCGCAGGCCCAGCTTGCGCGAGCAGGCCGGCCAAGCGCCCCAACCCTGAGCCGCCAGCGTGCGCTCGGCAACGGCGATCTGCTGCCCCCGGGAAGCCTGGTGGGGCAGACCCTTACCGCCGAAAGCGCGCCAGGTACCGGCGCTGAACTGCAGTCCACCGTAGTAGCCGTTTCCGGTGTTGATCTGCCAGTTGCCGCCGCTCTCGCACTGGGCCAGCCGATCCCATACCGAGTTCGGGACGGCGTTGGCGGTGCCGGCAACGGCTAACGGGGCGCCGACCGCGACTGCTCCGGCCACGGCCAGGCGAAGCAGACTTCGGCCTGTGCGGGAATCTGGTCGAGAAGTCATTTCTGTGCTCTCCAACTCGCACCGTCGAGGAGAACCTGCTCGTCAGGAGGCAGTGCGCGACCCGACGAGCTGTTCTTACCGTCGTATCCGGGCCGTGGGGCGACCCGGATGAAATGGTGTCCTCGTCCCTGTCCCAGCTCCCTCTCGACGGACCGGAACCGCGGGACAGGGTCTGGCGCGACGGTTCCGGATGCATTCCCGATCGGCCCTCTCGGAACGACCGGCCACAGACGCTACGAGCCGAGCCCGGCCAAACGTCAATCCTGACGCCTGTGACGATCATCACATTGGCTCGCAGTCCGGCACACCGGCCGAAACATCCGCTGGTCAGAACCCTGGTATCACAGATTGATCACAGCAGGCCAATATACTCGAAGCGGAAGTATTCTCCTTGCACCATTTCGAGCCTGTGAACGGAACGTCACAGGCCGATCACGGTCCGCTGTACCCACACCCACCTTGCAGTGGCCGCGGTCCCGCCGTTCCGTCATGCTGGCTCGGTGAACGACCGTTGCCCGACCGCGCCGGACTCGCCCGCCCAGCTGGCGGCCGCGCTCCGCTCCACGGGCTATCTGACCGACGACGAGGTGGCCACCGCCACCTTCCTCGCCATGCGGATGAACCGGCCGTTGTTCTGCGAGGGCGAGCCGGGCACCGGGAAGACCGCCTTGGCACAGGCGCTCGCCCAGGTGCTGGGCGTCGAGCTGATCCGCCTGCAGTGTCACGACGGCATCGACGCCTCCCAGTCGCTGTATGACTGGGACTTCCCGCGCCAGCTGCTGCACCTGCGGGCACTGGAGGCCGCGGCGGGTGCTGCCGGCGACACCCTCGACGCCGAAGCGGTCGAGGCGTCCCTCTACGACCCGCGCTTCCTGCTGGCCCGGCCGATCCTGCGGGCCCTGCAGACGACGCCGAGCGTGCTGCTCATCGACGAGGTGGACCGCGCCGACGACGAGTTCGAGGCCTTCCTGCTGGAGGTGCTCACCGAGCACGCCGTCTCCATCCCGGAGATCGGCGAGGTCCGCGCCACCACACCCCCGCTGGTGGTGCTGACCAGCAACCGCACGCGCGAGGTCCACGATGCGCTCAAGCGCCGCTGCCTCTACCTCTGGCTCGACCATCCCGACGTAGCGCGCGAGATCGAGATCCTGCACGCGCGCCTCCCCGGGCTGCCTGAGCGGCTGGCGGCCCAGGTCGCGGGCGCGGTGCGCAAGCTTCGCCAGGTCGATCTCCTCAAGCCCCCCGGCGTCGCGGAGACGATCGACTGGGCTCGGGCGCTGCAGCTCGTCGGCGCCCGACACCTCGACGTCGACAGCGCCGCCGCCACGCTCGGCGCTGTCCTCAAGTACCGTGAGGACGGCGACCGCGTCCGCAGCCGGCTCGACACCCTGCTCGCGTCCTAGGGCCGCATGACGACTCCCGTCCCGGGTCCGGCAGCGCCGCCGGCCGCCGACCCCGACCCCGTCCCCGGTCTGGTCGGGTTCACCGCCGTGCTCCGGGGCGCCGGGCTCGCGATCACCACCGACCGGGTGGCGGCGTTCCTCGGCGCGCTCGACGCGCTCGAGGTCACCAGCCGCAAGCAGACCTACTGGGCCGGGCGCCTCACGCTCTGCTCCGATCCCGACGACCTGCCCCGTTACGACCACGCGTTCGACGACTGGTTCACCCCGCGGCCGGGCGGCGGCACCCGGATCCGCGACGAACGACCGCCGCCGCCCGCCCTGGTTGCCGCGCTCACCCCGCCCGAGGGCCAGGGCGATAACGAGGGCGTCCACGAGGCCCCGCACGTGCACGCCTACGCCAGCGCAGTGGAGATACTGCGCCACCGCGATCTCGCCGAGCTCACCCCGGCCGAGCGCGAGCACCTGCACCGGTTACTCGCCCTGCTGCGCCCCGAACCGCCCACCCGGGCGTCGCGGCGACTGCGCCCGGCGCGGCACGGCGCCACCGACCGCGGCCGGACCCTGCGCGCAGCGCTGCGCAACCACGGCGAGCTGCGCGAGCTGCACCGCCGCGGCCGCGCCCGGCGGCCGCGCAAGGTCGTGCTGCTGGTCGACGTGTCCGGCTCGATGGAGCCCTACGCCGACGCACTGCTGCGCTTCGCCCACGTCGTCGTCCGGCGCTCGCCCGGGGCCGTCGAGGCGTTCACCCTCGGCACCCGGCTGACCCGGGTGACCCGCGAGCTGCGGATGCGCGACGCCGAGCGCGCGCTCGGCGCGGCCGGGAAGGCCATCCCCGACTGGTCCGGCGGCACCCGGCTGGGCGAGGTCCTGCGGGCCTTCGTCGACCGCTGGGGACAGCGCGGGGCGGCCCGGCGCGCCGTCGTCGTCGTGTTCTCCGACGGCTGGGAGCGCGGCGAGCCCGACCTGCTCGGCGAGCAGCTGCAGCGGCTGTCCCGGCTCGCGCACCGGATCATCTGGGTGAACCCGCACGCCGGTAAGGACGGATACACCCCGGTGCAGGGCGGAATAGTCGCCGCCCTTCCCTACCTGGACGACCTGCTCGCCGGGCACAGCCTGGCCACCCTGCAACAACTGCTCGAGGTGATGCGCGATGCGTGACGTGATGGATCAGCTCGCGGGCTGGTGGAAGAACGGGCAGACCGCGGCGCTCGCCACGGTCGTGGGCACCTTCCGCTCGGCACCCCGCCAGCCCGGCGCGTCGATGCTCGTGGGCCCGGCGGGCGAGGCCGTCGGCAGCGTGTCCGGCGGGTGCGTCGAGGGCGCGGTGTACGAGCTCGGCGAGCAGGTGCTGCGCGAGGGTCGCCCGATTCTGCAACGCTACGGCGTGTCCGACGACGACGCCTTCGCCGTGGGCCTGACCTGCGGGGGCATCCTCGACATCTTCGTGGAGAAGGTGAGCCCGCAGACCTACGCCCAGCTCGGGCAGGTGGCCGAGGCGGTCCGCGACGAGTCGCCCGTCGCGGTGGCCACGGTCGTCTCCGGCCCGGCTGCCCGGCTCGGGAAACGCCTGGTCATCTGGCCGGACCGGGTCGACGCGGGCACCGGCTCGGACCGGCTCGACGACGCGATCCGTGACGACGCGCGCGGGCTGCTCGACGCCGGGCGCAACGCCATGCTCACCTACGGCGTCGACGGTCAGCGCCGCGGTGAGGGTTTGTCGGTGTTCGTGGAGTCGTTCGCCCCGCCGCCCCGCATGATCGTGTTCGGCGCCATCGACTTCGCCGCGGCCGTCGCGAAGATCGGCACCTTCCTCAACTTCCGCGTGACGGTGTGCGACGCCCGCCCGGTGTTCGCCACGGCCTCGCGGTTCCCCGGTGCCAACGAGGTGGTCGTCGAGTGGCCGCACCGCTATCTCGCCGCCGAGGCGGAGGCGGGCCGGATCGACCGCCGCACGGTGCTCTGCGTGCTCACCCACGACCCGAAGTTCGACGTGCCGCTGCTGGAGGTGGCGCTGCGGCTGCCCGAGGTGGGCTACATCGGCGCGATGGGGTCGCGGCGGACCCACGACGACCGCCTGGAGCGGCTGCGCGAGCGCGGGGTGACCGACGCCGAGATCGCGCGGATGTCCTCCCCGGTAGGTCTGGACCTGGGTGCCCGCACCCCGGAGGAGACGGCCGTCTCCATCGCCGCAGAGATGATCGCCCAACACTGGGGCGGCGCCGGCACCCCCCTAGCCCACCACCACGGCCCCATCCACACCCCCTGACCCCACCCGCGAGTCGGTACAAACTGGTGCGCGAGTCGGCACGAACTGGCGGCTGAGTAGCACGACGATGGTGCGGCCTGCTCACCGAAAGCGCGCAACTCAGCCGCCAGAACGTACCGACTCGCGGGGGGTCAGGCGGTTACGGTGATCGTTTTGTCGTCGGTCAGGGCGGGGCGGCCCTCGCCGCCGGAGGGGTCGTCTTCCAGGACCCGCACGGTGTACTGCCCTGGATCCAGGGTCACGGTGAAACGGAATGGGGCGAACCGCTGGCCCTCGGCCGAGTTCGTGAAGCCGGACTGCACCACCGCACCGTCGCGGAGCACCTCCCACAGCACGGTCGCCTCGAACACCGCGGCCTCGCCCGTCACCTCGACCTCGCGTCCCACCGTCGCTCCGTGGGCGGGGGAGTTGATCTGCACGAGCGACCGGAGGGCGTAGTCGTCACCGCGCGTCACCGGCTCGGCAGTACTCACCGCACCCCACAGCTCGTCCACCGGCTCGCCGTCCACCAGGATCCGCACCGGATCGGTCGCCTGCAGCGCGCCCTGCACCGTGAAGACCAGCTGTTGCACGGTCAGTACGGCGAGCTCGGTCCCGACTTGCGCGGGCTCCACACCGGACAGGTCAACGGTGATCACTCCGCCGGAGGTCGTGACGGGTGCGCGTAGCGCGCTGTCGGCCGGCCAGTGGGAGCGATAATCGGGGTCGTAACCGGTGGGGCTCGCGAGCATCTCGCGCACGGCATCGCTCGCCGGGTCGGTGGTGGTGACGCGGTGGAACTCGCGCTGTAACCGGAGCCCGGCCGCGGTGTCGGCCACGTAGTAGACGGGCAGCGCCCGCGGCGTTCCCTCCCGCGACGGGGCCGTCGGCGCCGGGATGACCGGCCCAGGCGGCACCGGGGCCGGCGCCGGGTCCACGCCGCCGCAGCCCGCCAGCGCGACGACACCGATCAGCATCGCCACGCCCACCCGGACGATCCGCTGCCTGCTCACGACTCCCACCTCCACACCGAGGTCCCGATGCGAGAGGGACGCCCGAACCGGGTCACAGGTTGCCCGAACCACACCCGCAGGCGCGGACCGACCACCAGGACCAGCCGGACGAGGGACGGCGGGTGCCGTCAGGAGTCCGGATCCGGCGAGGACGCCTGAGCCCAGTAGCGGCGGGGGATCCGGCCCGCCCCGCGCGCCGCCCGGCCCGCCTCGACCGCCAGCCGCATCGCGTGCGCCATCCGCTCCGGATCGCCCGCGCGGGTGACGGCTGTGGCCAGCAGCACGGCGTCGCAGCCCAGCTCCATGGCCTGCGCGGCCTCGGACGCCGTGCCGATCCCGGCGTCCAGCACCACCGGCACCCGAGCGGCCGCAACGATCATCTCGATGTTGTGCGGGTTGCGGATGCCCAGCCCGGTGCCGATCGGCGAACCCAACGGCATGACAGCCGCGCACCCGGCCTGCTCCAGCTTGCGGGCCAGCACCGGGTCGTCGTTGGTGTAAGGGAGCACGGTGAACCCGTCGTCGACGAGCTGCTCGGCGGCGTCGAGCAGCTCGATCGGGTCCGGCAGCAGGGTGCGCTCGTCGGCCACCACCTCGAGCTTGACGAGGTCGGTCCCCAGCGCCTCCCGCGCCAGCCGCGCGGTGAGCACGGCCTCGGCGGCGGTGCGGCAGCCGGCCGTGTTGGGCAGCAGCTCGATGTTCAGGCGGCGCAGCAGGTCGAGCACCCCGGTGCCGGTGACGGCGTCGACGCGGCGCAGCGCGACCGTGGTGAGCGTGGTGCCGGACGCGACGAGCGCGCGCTCCAGGATCTCCAGGTTCGCGGCCCCACCCGTCCCCATGATCAGCCGGGATGCGATCTTGTGGTCGCCGATCGCCAGTGCCTCGTCCATGGTCATCCTCCTTGCACGGCCGTGAGCACCTCGACGCGCGCCCCGTCGACCAGCCGGGTGGTCGGCCAGTCGGCCCGGGGCACGACCTGGCCGTCCACCGCGACCGCGACGCCGCTGCCGCCCGCGCTCGACGCGCCCAGCGCGGTCAGCGCGTCGAGCACGCCGGCGTCGTTCGCGAGCTCGCGGCGCTCTCCGTTGATCCACACGTGCACGTGCTACCTCCTCCGGGCCGCAGCGGCGGTGCCGAGCCGCGCCGGATCCGCCGCGCGCACCGCGGTCGGCACCGCGGCTCCGCGCAGCAGGGCCGCCACCGCGTCAGCCGTGATCGGGGCGAGCAGCATCCCGCTGCGATGGTGACCGGTGGCCGCGAGCAGTCCCTCTGGCCCGACCGGGCCCACCAGCGGCAGGTTGTCCGGGCTGCCCGGGCGCAACCCGGCCGCGCTCTCCACCAACGCGTACTCGGCGATGCCGGGGAGCACGCGCTCGGCGTCGCGGAGCAGGTCGCGCACCCCACCGACGGTGACGTGCGCGTCGAAACCGGTCTCGGCCTGGGTGGCGCCGATGACCAGACCGCCGCCGTCCCGGGGCACGGCGTAGACCGGGCGCCCGTCCACCAGCGCGCGCACGGTCCGGCTGGGCGGGGGCAGCGCCCCGGGACGATGCGCCAACCGCAAGATCTCACCCCGAACCGGACGCACCAGCCCGTGCAGCGCGGGGTGCAGCGCACCGGAGTGGGCACCGGCGCATACGAGCACGACGTCGGAGTCGAGATCGGCGCCGTCGGTGCGGACGCCGGTCACCCGCGCGCCGTCGTCGAGAACCACTCGCGCGGCGCGCTCAACGAACCCGGCCCCGGCCCGCTCGCACGCGGCCCGCAGCGCGCCGAGCAGCACGCGGTTGTCCACCGCCAGGTCGCCGGGTACGGACAACCCACCGCGGACGTCCGGGCCGAGCGCGGGCTCCAGGCGGCGTAGCTCCCGACCCGAGAGCCGGTCGACGTCGCGGCCGAGTTCGGCCAGATACCCCGCCAGGGTGTCGAGCTCGGCGCGGTCGCCCACCCCGGTGGCGACCACGACGGTGCCCTCGGTGCGCAGCCCGGCGGGCCGACCCGCCGCGACACCGAGCTCGGCCGCGAAGCCGGGCCACCGCCGCAACGACTCGACACCCAGGTCGAGCAGGCCTTCCTCACCCGGCCAGGCCTCCGTGACCGGCGCGAGCATGCCGCCCGCCACCCAGGACGCCCCGGACGCGGGTGCCGGATCGAGCACCGTGACGCGCAACCCGGACGCCGCGGCCCGCCAGGCGCAGGACAGGCCGATCACACCCGCGCCGATCACCGTCACCCGTGAGTTCGCCATCTCCCCGCTCCCTGCGCCGGCATGACCCGGATCAGGTTCGACGGTCGGGATCCCCGGATCCCCTCTCAGCCCGCTCGAGCCGGGCTCCCGTGCGTCACCTCCCGTTCACAGTACGCCCCGCGAGAGCCCGCGTAGGGTCGCAAGCCGTGCCCGAACTCGACGCAGACGCCCTGCGCGCGCGCCTGCGCGACGCGCACCTCTACCTCTGCACCGACGCCCGTCGCGGCCGCGGCGACCTCGCCGAGTTCGCCGACGCGGCCCTCGCCGGCGGTGTCGACATCGTCCAGTTGCGGGACAAGGGTCCGGACGGGCCGCTGGAGGCCCGCGAGGAGCTGGCCGCGCTGGAGGTGCTCGCGCAGGCATGCGCTCGCCACGGTGCGTTGCTCGCGGTGAACGACCGCGCCGACATCGCGCTCGCCGCCGGCGCCGACGTCCTGCACCTCGGGCAGGACGACCTACCCGTCGGGTGGGCCCGAAAGGTCGTCGGCGAAGACGTGATCGTCGGCCGGTCCGCGCACACCACCGACGAGACGGCGGCCGCCGCTGCCGAGGCGGGCGTCGACTACTTCTGCGTCGGGCCGTGCTGGCCCACGCCGACCAAGCTCGGCCGCCCCGCGCCCGGACTCGACCTGGTGCGCACGGTGGCCGGACGCGCGCCGGCACGGCCGTGGTTCGCGATCGGCGGCATCGACCACGACCGGCTTGACGAAGTGCTCGCCGCGGGTGCGGACCGGATCGTCGTGGTACGCGTGATCACCGAGGCCGAGGACCCGCGGGCCGCCGCGGCCGCCCTGGCGGCCCGTCTGCGCGGGTAACCCTCCGGCTCGTGCGGGGATCTATTCGCCTCGGCGATCGGACGTCGCAGGCTTGCTCGCCGGGTGCCGCAGCCCGCGGTGCTCCGGCGGCAGGGCCGAGCGGAGCACCGGCCACGACAGGGCCACGCAGATCGCGACCAGCGGCCAGGTGAGCACCGCCCGCGCGACGCCCAGGGCAAGGACCGCGTCGGCGGCGTAGAGCGGCACGAACACCGCCAGCCGCACGAGGTACTGGCCCACCCACACCCAGCTGGCCCGCTGGTAGCCGCGCAGCAGGTCCGGGTCGTGGCGCCACCGCGTGCGCTGGCCGAGCAGGGTGCCGACGACCAGGCCGAGCAGCGGCCACCGGAGCACGATCGACACGGCCCAGACGAGCGCGCTCGCGGCGTTGGACACGATCTGGACCAGGAAGAAGTCGACCGCACGCCCGGTGTAGAGCGCGACCAGCACGGCCACCGCCACGCCGAGCAGCCCGAACAGCACCGCGCGCGGGCGCCGTCCCCCGGCGAGCCGGACCGCGCCGACGGCCACGGCGGCGAGTACCGCGGCGCCACCGCCCCACCCCACCGGTGACGCCCACCCGGCCGCGTCCGAGGCCGTGACGGCGCCCACGAAGGCGAGGACGGGCACGGTCGCGTCCACCGCGCCGCCACGACCGCCCAGAACCTCGGTCAGCGACGGCTCGACGCTCGGCTCGGGACGGGACACCTGGCCAGGGTGCCCTATCGCCGCCGCTCGACCACGTCCCACTGGCACGGACCGCGGTTCCCGGGTGATGCTGTCATGACCTGCACCCGTCGGTGGAGTAACGCGGACGTGAACGAAGGGGGGCGACCGTCGTTGGGAACCTGGAACAGCTTCGTGGCGATCGGGGACAGCTTCACCGAAGGACTGGACGACTGGCGTCCGGACGGCACACCACGCGGCTGGGCCGACCGCGTCGCCGAGCACCTCGGGGCAGGCCGCTCGCAGTTCCGGTACGCCAACCTCGCCGTGCGCGGCAAGCTGCTCGACCAGATCGTCTCCGACCAGATCCCCGTCGCACAGCGCCTGCGACCCGACCTGATCGCGTTCTCCGCCGGCGGAAACGACATCATCGGGTTCTCCTGCGACACCGACGACCTCGCGCGGCGGTTCAACGCCGCATTGCAGCAGGTCACCGCCACCGGCGCCGAGGTCCTGGTCTGCACCGGGTTCGACCTGGGCCGCATGCACCCGCTCATCCGGCGCCTGCGCGGCCGCATCGCCTGCTACAACGAGCTGGTACGGGCCAGCGCCGAACGTTCCGGCAGCCGGGTGGTCAATCTCTGGGGGATGAGCTCGCTGGCCGACCCGCGGGCGTGGGGCCGGGACCGCCTGCACCTGACCCCGGAGGCCCACCACCGCGTCGCGCTGCGGGTGCTGGAGACCCTCGGCGAGCCCGTGTCGGAGGACTGGCGCGCGCCGCTCCCAGCGACCGTGCCCGCACCGTGGCACCAGCGGCAACGCGAGGACCTGCGCTGGATGCGCGACTTCGTGATGCCGTATGTCCGCAAGCGCCTGCAAGGCCGTGCCACCGGCGACGGCTACCTGCCCAAACGTCCGGAGCTCAGCCCGCTGGACGGCAGCCACCCGGCTGTCTGACGGGTCGCGCCCACGACCTGCCCGACGCATCGAACAGCGTGCTTATCAGCGGATTCTGCGACGCTCCCGAATGCGGCGGCGGCAGGAACCACCAGCGCCCGCCGTCGATGTGGCTGCAGGCGCGGCATAGCCGGTCACGCTCCCTGTGCCGTCAGGTCGAGCCGCCGTGTCAGATCACGAACGTCGGGCACCGTCTGGTGTTGAACGCTGGTCTGACGGAGTTGTCGCAGCGCATCGGAGACTCGTTCGGAACGGATCCCGGCGGCTGCGGCGAGGGCGTCGTTGCCGAGCTGCACGGCATGCAGTGGGTCGTCGCGGGCCATGGTCAGTGTGGCGAGGTTCGCCACGGCCAGGGCCTTCCCGCGCGAGTGACCGCTGGGGAAGCTTTCCACCGAGGAATGCAAGCGCTGTTGTGCTTCTGCGTAGTCGCCACCACTGAGCGCGAGCCCGAGCAAAGCCCGCCCACAGTCGCGTTCCAGACGCGCCTGGCTGTAGTAGGCGATCCAGGCTGGCTCGTCGTTGCTGGCGGCTGCGAAAGAGTCCTCAGCGCGACGGATCGCACTCACGCAGTCTGCACCTCGCGCCGCTCCCGCGACGCTCAGCGCTCGAGCATGCCTGGTGTGTATCATCGAGCTGACAAGTGGCGTCAAACGGTCACTCCGTACCAGCGCCATCTCGGCGAAGCTGAGTGCGTCATCAGCGCGTCCGGTGTGTACCGCGAGATTCGCCAGACCGGACAGCGCTTTCGCCCTCATCGACCATTCATCGAACTCCGCTGCACATTCTACCGCGAACAGGAAACACCGCTCAGCATACGGGTACAGGCCAGCGTCAAAACATATACCAGCCACGGTATCTGCAAGATTACCAACAGCCGAGAAGAGCTGCTGGCGGACGTCTTCGTTCGTGAAGCGACCGTCAAGCAATACAGTCGCGTCAGCGAGCTGGGTAACGGCAGCCTGCGACGACAATCGACCACCAAAGAGATGATCCTGGCTTGCGAGCTGCCGTGCCATGTGCAAGATCTGATCAATATCGGCTTGACCGACCAGCAGTGTTGCTCCATCCCCCCACGCACTCCACGCGCCAGCGATGAAGTCACTGACCGGATCACTGAACGCGAGGCCGACAACGCTACCGGTAAACAGCCGCAGGAAAACCTTCCGATGCACGCCACCACCTCCGTCCGCCCCGCCTGGGCTCCCTGAGCCCCCCACGGTAACAGCACGTCGGAACGTGCTGCAGACGATGTTGTCCGGAGTGGGCGTCATCCCCACCTCGGCGCGATCGGCTTCCCCGAGCAGCTCCCGGAACTCCGCAGCCGAGACGCCGAGCACCCCAGCAAGCCGGGGCTGCAGCCAGGGCTGTGGTGCGGTGTTGCCCAGCTCCCAGCGGACGACGGTGGAGCGGTCGACACCGAGATGTTCGGCCAGACCCTCCTGCGTGTAACCAGCCGCCTTACGCGCTCTCGCCAGGCAGGTGCGCTTGGTCGCCATAAATCGGTGCCCTCTCTTGTAGCAGGAACTGCGAGTCGTACCTACACACTAACGGAACGTGGCTGACCAGGAAGGTGCACCCTACTCCCGATCCGTGAGTGGGCCTCATGATCCTCGACTTGTTCACGCCGGAGGCTGTGACCTGCGGATGCTGGAGGCTGTGACCTGCAGCTATAGAAGGATGGTCCGAGCCCGTGGAGATCCGCGGGCCTCTGGCAGCGACGTTTGCGCTGGAGGTCAGGCCCTGGTCTTGCTTGCAACACCGCCCGGATGGGGCCGTAGAGGCTCCGCAGGTCACAGATCGCACTTGCGTCACAGCGGAGCGGCGCCGTAGGCGCCCTGTCGCTGGCCTGGAAGACGGCACCGCATGCTACCCGGTGCCGCCGGAGACATGCGCGGAACGACACACGGGGGAGGTGCTGCATCTTCTGTGCACCATAACCGCACGGATCTTACCCTGTTCTGTCCGACTGCCGTTGGCCAAGATCGGTATCGTGCACCCGCTGAATGGACACGGCTCCGTCGCAGGTGTCGTTCCAGCGTTGGCGGCGGCAAATTATGTCCGGGAGAGAGGGGAACCACGATGAGTCAAGAAGTCAAGGTCACTGCGTGGGTGCGTATCGAGGACGACTGCCCGATGCAGTACTACAGCACAGAAGAGAGCTTCTACTTCACGGTCGGAAGTCTGCGGGAGGACTTCGAGCTCACGTTCACCAAGCAAAGCGTGACCCGCTTCGTGGAGTTGGCCAACCACGCCCTGCACCACGCGACACCAGGTCAGCATGAGCCGGTGACGCTGGCCGACCTCACACAGGCGGCACGCTGACATGTTCACCATGTCGTCATTTTCGCTTCCCAACGCTTCTGGACACGTCCTGTCGGTCACGACTGTCCGGAGCGTTACCGCTGGTGGGCGAACCTGAGATGAATCAGTGACCTTTTTCCTGTCAACGAAAGGCAAACGCACTATGCCAGCCGAAACGCCGCCCACTCCGCCCGAGCCTGCCTACCGGGCCACCATCACGGCGTCCGTCCTCGACGATGACAAGCTGCGTGGGCAGGTCATGGTGACGACGACACCCGTGTTCAGTGAGCGTTTGGCTGCTCGCAGCGCTCTGCCCGGTGAGACGGAACTGGCCGATTACGTCGACTTTCAACGCATCGTCGTCGAGTGCGCGGGTCGAGCCGACTTCGGTCGGGCGGACGCCACCCGCCTCGCTGCCGCGCTCCTGCTTGCCGTCATCGACACCATGGATCGGGGGACACTGCGCAACGACGAGGCCGTCGCCCTCCTGTATGAGGTCGCGGACCTGCACCCCACCCTCGGCCGCCTGCACAGGGCGGCTCTCCAATCCACCCGACAGTCCGCGAGCACGGACCCGACCACCACACCCGGCACCGACGACCCGTCCGCGTCATGACCTGCTCCGACCCGACGATGCCGGTCTGCGTGCTACTCACTGAACGTGGACGCGGTGACCTCAGCGTTGGACATCCTTACGACATCTTCTGGTGCATCCCGCGTGATCACACATCCGCGTTGCGCTGTGCTCTCGCCGATGCCCTCGCCGGCTGCGGCCTGCACCCGGACCCGAGCGCACCCTGCCGCTGGGACGGCTCACCTGAGCTGCCGAAGCTGCCCGGCAGCATCGCTGTGTGGCGCGGTGACGACGACACCCTGACTATCGGCCTCGCCGCGGACGCCCACCACCGCGTCCGGGCCGAGCACACCGAGGCACTGCGCCGCGCGATTCTGGCCGCTCTCCACGACCGCGCCACCGACCCGGAACGCGATCCCGCACCACCGTGGCCGACCACCGGACCACCGCCGAGCATCACCGCACCGAGCACCGGTTCGCCTCCTGCCGAGGCGGGTCGTCGGCCCGGGCAGTAAGCGGGTCCACGAGCCGCAGCGTGCAGGGATGTCTGGCCGGGCACGCGACACGTGTGACAGGAGGACGTAGGTATGAATCGTGAGCTCAGGTCCGAGAGCGGCGCGGGCGCGGACGGTGTTGCGGGTCGATCTCGTGACGGGGTGGTGTCTGATGTAGGTGAGCACGCCACGCTGGTCGTTCCTGACGCCGATGCGCCCGATCGTGTGCGCCAGTCCAGGGGCGTTGCGGTCACGGTCGAGGCGGGAGACGCTGGTGGCGGTGACACCGTGGGGTGGGATTTCCCCCGCGAGCTGCCCACAGCGGTCACCCCTGCGACTCGGTACTGGAGCCTGGTGGACCGTCGAGACCTCCTGACCGCAACCGGCCTGGTCATGACCGGCTGGACAACACCCCTACGGCGATGGCTGATCACCCCGGCCGATCCGCTGGCCGCCCACGCGGGCACCGCGCGCCGGGTCGGGGCCGCCGACGTCGCCGACCTGTTGTCCGCCGCCGAGGACGCCCGTCATCGGGACTCCCGCTACGGCGGTGGGAACTGGCGGTCCTCAGCGGTGGTGGACTGCCTGCGTCATCAGGCGGCGCCGCTGCTGCACGGCAGCTACACCGACAGGATCGGCCGCCAACTGTTCTCCGCCACCGCGCAGCTGTCTCGGCTGGCGGGCTGGACGGCGTTCGACACCGGGCAGCATGCCGCCGCGCAACGTCATTATGTCCAGGCCCTGCGGCTGGCCCGCGCCGCGGCGGATCTGCCTTTGGGCGGTTACGTGCTGGTCTGCGCCGCCCTGCAAGCTTCCCTGCGGGGCTTCCACGATGACGCCATCGACATGTGTGAGGCGGCGTTCGAGCGGGCCAGACACGCCGCCACCCCGAGGGTGATCGCCTTCTACAAGCTGATCGAAGCCCGTGCCCACGCCCGCGCGGGCCATGCCCGAGCCGCTGCCCGGGCGTTGGCGGCCTCCGACGCGCTGCTGAGCCGAGCCGACGATCACACCGGGGACGACCCTGACTGGATCGACTTCTCCACCCACACCCGGTTGGCCGCCGACGCGGTGGAGATCCACCGCGACCTCGACCTGCCGGCCCCGGCGCTGCGGTGGAACGCTGAAGCGGCCATACCCACCGACGTCTTCGCTCGCTCCCACGGGCTGCGCCTGGTCGTGCTGGCCGGGACCCGACTGCAGGGCCCTTCCCTCGACCTCGATGCCGCGCTGAGCCACGGCAATCACGCCGTCGACGTCCTGGCCCGCGTCTGTTCCGCCCGCGCCGCCGACTACGCCCACGACCTGCTCGACCGGATGCGGCCCTGGCAACGGGAAGCCGGAGTGGTCGACCTGTCCCACCGCATCCACCACGAACTCACCGCCGCCTGATCCGATCTGCTGCTGCACCACGTCACGCGACTCGTCCACTCGGCGGATCGCCCGAAGCCGAGTCGCGGATTGCCCATTTTGGTCGCGCGGATCGCCCAGATCGTATGCGAGGCTGGACCAGTGCACCAGGACAACCACCCCGACGGGATCCCCCGCTTCCTGCGCGACCAGGTCCGGGAAGCGCTGGCCGACACCCGGGTGGTCGGGGTCGTCGGCCCGCGACAGGCGGGCAAGTCGACCCTGGTCCGCGAGATCGTCGCCGGGAGCCCGGCCGCCGAGTACGTGTCGATGGACGATCTCGAGGCCAGATCGGCCGCGGATGCCGACCCGACGGGCTTCGTGGAAGCCCGCCCCGGGATGCTCGCGATCGACGAGGTCCAGCGGGTACCGGACCTCCTGCTCGCCATCAAGTCGAGCGTGGACCGGGACGGGCGGCCCGGCCGCTTCCTCATCACGGGGTCGTCGCAGCTCAGCGCGAACCGCGGCGTGTCCGAGACCCTGACCGGCCGCATCGAGCGCCTGACGCTGTGGCCGTTCAGTCAGGGCGAGCTCGCGGGGCGCCGCGGCGCGTTCCTCGACCTGCTGCTCACCGGAGATCTCCCCACCGAGTTCGACAGCTCGCTGAGCAAGCGCGACTACCTCGAGCGCGCTCTGGCCGGCGGCTTCCCCGAGGCCGTGGCCCGGCGGGCCAGCCGCCGGGACACCTGGTTCGCCTCCTATGTCGAGACCGTCGTCGAACGGGAGGCGCCGGGGGTCTCGGCATCACCACGGACGGCGGAGCTGCCGCGCCTGCTCCGGCTCGTCGCCGCCAGGCACGCCGGCATCCTCAACGTCGCCAACCTGGCCTCGGACGCCCAACTCCCGCGCACGAGCGTGCAGCGCTACCTCGACGTGCTGGAGGCCGTCTTCCTGACCGTCCGTCTGCCCGCCTGGTCGCCGAACCTGAGCCAGCGGGAGGTCCGCGCGCCCAAGATCCTGCTGACCGATCCGGGCCTGGCTGCCCACCTACGCCAGGTCGACGTCGACACGCTGGTACGGCCCGAGCGAGCTGCCGGTGCCGACGGGCCGATCATCGAGGGTTTCGTCACCGCCGAGCTGCTGCGACAGACCGAGTGGGCCGATCGACGCCGACAGCTGCATCACTACCGGGACCGGGACTCCACGGAGGTGGACCTGGTCCTGGAGGGCGGGGGGCGGGTCGCGGCGGTGGAGATCAAGGCTGGCGGCGGGGCGGACGGTTCGGCCGTCCGCACCCTGCGGCACCTGCGCGACCGGCTCGGCGACCGGTTCGCCGCCGGGGTCGTGCTGCACACCGGGCCGCATGGCCGCAGGCTCGGCGACCGCCTGCACAGCCTCCCGATCTCCGCGGTCTGGGAGCTGTGAGGACCTGGTCCGGGTGCTAGCGCAGCACGGGCAGCGCCCACTGTGCCGGACCGGACATCACGACTCGACGGCCGACCGGCCCGGCAGGGTGGGATCATCCCGGTCGCGCAGCAGCCCGATCGTGACCGGATCACCGGCATGATGCTGCCGGCCCGCGGCGACGTGGAGCAGGCCGTCCGCCCGCACGAGCGCGCTGAGCGCCCCGGCGCCCCGGTGGGAGGGCTCCGCGATCGGTGCCGCGGATCGCTCCGGTTCCCGCAGCGTGACGAGGACGTACCGCTCCACCCCGCTCGGGGCGACGTCGACGCCGAGCCGGGCGTCGAGGGTGGGCCGTCGAGGCGGCGCCCGGCCCTGCAGGCCCGCCAGCAGCGGCAGGACGAACAGCTCGACCGTCAGGGCGGTGGACACGGGATACCCGGGCACGCCGACGACCGGCACCGATCGGTCGCCGCGCAGGATCCCGAGCGCGACGGGGTGGCCGGGCTTGACGGCGACGCCGTGCACGACCACCTCGCCGAGCGCGCGCAGGACGGCGGCGGTGTGGTCGTCGCGGCCACCGCTGGACCCTGCGAGGATCAGCACGAGGTCGGCCGCGCGGGCGGCGTCGCGGACCGCGGCGGTGATGCGGTCGGGTCGGTCGGGCTGGATCGGCAGCGGTCGGACCGCGCACCCGGTCTCGCGCAGCGTGGCGGCGAGCAACAGCGAGTTGGTGTCGAGCACTTCGCCGGCGGCGAGGTCCGACCCGATCGGGCGGATCTCGTCGCCGGTAGGGACGATCGCGACGACGGGCCGGCGGTGGACGGCCAGCGTGGTGTGGCCCGTGCTCGCGGCCAGGGCCGCGTCCATCGGCCGGAGCCGGTGGTGGGCGGGCAGCAGCAGCGCCCCGGCGCGGACGTCCTCGCCGACCTGCCGGACGTGCCCACCCGGCGCGGCAGCCGCCGGGATCTCGACCGTCCCGTCGGGGCGATGCCGGACGTGCTCGCGCATGATGACGGTGTCCCGCCCGGCGGGCAGCAGATCGCCGGTGTCGACGAGATCGAAGCCACCCGGGGGCAGAACAACCGGGGCGCGGGGATCGGCCACGTCGGGTGCCGCGTCCCGGGAGCACACCGCGATGCCGTCCATCGCGGCGACGGGGTCCGCGGGCACTGACCACCGGGCACACACCCGCTCGGCGGTGACCCGCCCGACCGCGTCGGAGATCGCGACGATCTCGGCGGGCAGCAGGGTCGCGCAGCCCGCCCGCGCGGCGGCGGCCAGCCACGCCGCCCGCGCAGCGTCGACGCCGGGTAGTCCCGACTCAGCCATGCACGACGGGCGCCGCGGTCAACCGCTCCGCGCGGGTGTAGACGTTCATCGTCTCGCCGCGCAGGAACCCGACGAGCGTCAGCCCGGACTCGTCGGCCAGGTCGACCGCGAGCGACGAGGGTGCCGAGACCGCCGCCAGCGCGGGGACACCGGCCATGACCGCCTTCTGGACGAGTTCGAACGAGGCCCGCCCGGACACCATCAGCACGCAGCCGGTGGCCGGGACCCGCCGGTTCAACAATGCCCAGCCGAGCACCTTGTCCACGGCGTTGTGCCGGCCCACGTCCTCGCGCACGACGAGCAGGGACCCGTCGGCGGTGAACAGCCCGGCGGCGTGCAGGCCGCCGGTGGAGTCGAAGACCCGCTGGGCGGCGCGCAGCGTGTCCGGGAGCCCGAGCAGGGTCTGCGGCGAGAGGACGACGGGGTCGCCGGCCGGGGAGAAGCGGGTGCGCAGGCGCACGGCGTCGAGCGCGGCCTTGCCGCAGACCCCGCAGGACGAGGTCGTGTAGAAGGTGCGCTCGACGCTGCTCGGCGGCGGCGCGACGCCGGGCGCGAGCGCCACGTCGAGCACGTTGTAGGTGTTGGCACCGCGTTCGTCGAGCGAGTCGCAGTAGCGCGCGGTGACGACGTCGCCGGGCGCGCCGAGCACGCCCTCAGTCAGCAGGAACCCGTGCGCGAGCTCGACGTCGTGTCCCGGGGTGCGCATGGTGACCGCCAGCGCGCGGCCGTCGACGCGCAGCTCCATCGGCTCCTCGACGGCGAGGCTGTCGGGTCGGGTGCTGCGGTGCTCGGCGGACAGCCGGAGGACGGGTCGGCGCACCGTCAGCCGCCCCATGGGTACCGCCGTCCACGTTCGGGGAGAGTTACGATCAGTTCTGTCCCAGTCTGGCACGTCTGCGGGAGGCACTGCGATGCGGAAGCCACGGCATGTGCGCCTGACCGAGCCGCTCGTCCGCGACGGGGGGCGGCTGCGACCGGCGAGCTGGGACGAGGCCCTGGACCGCGCGGCCGCCGGGTTCGCCCGGCACCGCGGCGCCGCGTTCGGCATGTTCAGCTGCTCGAAGGCCACCAACGAGATGAACTACACCGCGCAGAAGTTCGCGCGGGCGGTGCAGGGCAGCAACAACGTCGACAGCTGCAACCGCACTTGACACGCACCCAGCGTCGTCGGTCTGACGGCAGTCTTCGGTGCCGGTGGGGGCACGAGCAGCTACGTCGAGGCCGAGCACACCGACCTTGTCGTGCTCTGGGGCTCCAACGCCCGCGAGACGCACCCGATCTTCTTCCACCACGTGCTGCAGGGCCTCCAGGCGGGCACCCGGATGTACACGGTGGACCCGCGACGCACCAGCACCGCGCAGTGGGCCGACGGCTGGCTGGGTCTCGACGTCGGCACCGACATCGCGCTGGCGAACGCGATCGGCCGGGAGATCATCGCGTGCGGGCTGGAGAACCGGACGTTCGTCGACCGGGCGACCACCGGCTTCGAGGACTACCGGCGCACCGTCGAGCCCTACACCCTGGAGCACGCCGCGGAGGTCACGAAGGTCCCCGCGGAGCTGATCCGGGAGCTGGCGCACGCCTACGCCCGCGCCGACCGCGCGCAGATCTGCTGGACACTCGGCATCACCGAGCACCACAACGCCGCCGACTACGTCTTCGCGCTGATCAACCTGGCGCTGCTGACCGGGCACGTCGGCCGCTACGGCTCGGGACTGTGCCCGCTGCGCGGGCAGAACAACGTGCAGGGCGGCGGCGACATGGGCGCCATCCCGGCCAAGCTACCCGGCGGCTACGACCTCGCCGACGACGCGGCCCGCGCCCGTTACGAAGCGGCCTGGGGCACGACGATCTCGCCGAAGCCCGGGATGCACCTGTCGCAGATGTTCGAGGCGATGGAGTCCGGGCAGCTCCGCGCGCTGTACTGCATCGGGGAGAACCCGGCCGAGTCCGAGGCGAACGCCGCGCACGCCCGGCGCCTGCTCGAGGGCCTGGACCACCTCGTGGTGCAGGACATCTTCCGCACCGCGACCGCCGAGATGGCCGACGTCGTGCTGCCCGCGGCCGCCGACTGGTGCGAGTACGAGGGCACCGTCACCAACAGCGAGCGCCGGGTGCAGCGGGTGCGCAAGGCGCTCGACCCGCCCGGGCAGGCGTGGCCCGACACCCACATCCTCTGCGCGATTGCCGACCGGCTGGGCCACGACTGGGGTCGCCCGAGTGCGGAGCAGGTGTGGGACGAGCTGCGGTCGCTGTCGCTGAACTGGCATCACGGCATGTCCTACGCCCGCCTCGACGCGCTCGGCGGCCTGCAGTGGCCCTGCCCGTCGCCCGACCACCCCGGCACCGCGCTGATGCACGCCCGGCTGTGGGAGCCCGACCCCGACCGTCGCGGCCCGGCCGCGCCGTTCGTGCCGGTGGAGCACGTGCCGCCGGTCGATGAGCTGACCGACGAGTTCCCGATCCGGCTGACCACCGTCCGGCTGCTGGACGCCTACAACTCCGGCGTGCAGACCGGCGGGTACGCCTCGCCGATGCGCCGCCGCGAGGCGCTGCGGATGGACGCGGACGACGGGGCCCGGCTGGGTATCGGCGACGGCGACCGGGTGCGGGTGACCTCCCGGCGCGGCTCGGTGGACGCGCCGGTGGCGTTCGACCCGGCGCTGCGGCCCGGGCTGGCGTCGTTCACACCACACTTCTCCGAACAGGTGGACACCAACCTGATCACCAACGACGCCTGGGACCCGAAGTCGGGGACCTCGGAGTTCAAGGCCACCGCAGTGCGGATCGAGAAGCTGGCGCCGGCTGCCGTGCCGGTGGCCGGCGAGTAGGGAGAGGATCGCGTGGACCTGCGGCTGTCCTCCGCCGTCGCCACCCCGGCCGAGCGGGACGCGGTGGACGCCGTGCTCGGCGCGCCCGCCACCGAGGGCGGGCACTTCGCCGACGCCGGTCACGCCGCCCGCGGTCGCCGGCACCTGCTGCTGCCGGCGTTGCACGCGGTGTCCGACACGGTGGGCTGGATCAGCGAGGGCGCGCTCACTCACATCGCGCGGCGGCTGTCGGTCCCGCCCGCCGAGATCTACGGGGTGGCCACCTTCTACGCGATGCTCGCCACCGAGCCGCGGGCCCCCCGGGTGGTGCACGTCTGCGACGACGTGATGTGCGGCCCGTCCGGCGGCGAGGCGATCGCGGCGGCGCTGACCGAGGAGCTGGGCCCGGAGGGCCGCGGGGAGGCCACCTGCTGGGTGCGCAGCCCGTGCCTCGGCCTGTGCGAGCGCGCGCCCGCCGTCCTGCACCAGCTCGCGGGCGAACCCCACTTCAGCCAGGCGCCGGCCACCCCCGCCGGGACGCTGGCCGCAGCCCGCGGCACCACCGACGCCGCGGCGGCCGACCGGAGGTTCGCCGACGCGCGGGTGAGCGTCCCCCAGGCGCAACCGGGCGCCGACGCCGCGGGGTTGCGGCTGCTGCGCCGGGTCGGCGTCGTGGACCCGGGGAGCCTGGACGACTACCGGTCCGCCGGTGGTTATGCGGCGCTGCGCCGCGCGGTCGACCTCGGGCCCAGCCGGGTGATCACCGAGGTGCAGGACTCCGGCCTGACCGGCCGCGGCGGGGCCGCGTTCCCCACCGGCGTCAAGTGGGACGGTGTGGCGCGGGCCCCCGAGCGGCCGCACTACCTGGTCTGCAACGCCGACGAGTCCGAGCCCGGGACGTTCAAGGACCGGGTGCTCCTGGAGCACGACCCGTTCGGCCTGATCGAGGCGATGACGATCGCGGGCTACGCGACCGGCTGCGAGCTCGGCTACCTCTACGTCCGCGGCGAGTACCCGCTGGCGACCCGGCGGCTGCGGGCCGCGATCGACGCCGCCCGCCGGCGCGGCTACCTCGGCGCCGACGTCATGGGCGAGGGCTTCGCCTTCGACATCGAGCTGCGCCGCGGCGCGGGCGCCTACATCTGCGGCGAGGAGACCGCGCTGCTGGAGTCGATCGAGGGCTACCGCGGCGAACCCCGCAACAAGCCACCGTTCCCCAGCGCCTCGGGCCTGTTCGGCAAGCCCACCGTAATCAACAACGTGGAGACGCTGTACAACGTGCTGGAGATCCTGTGCGACGGCGGGCCGGGCTTCGCGGAGATCGGCGGCGGCCGCTCCACCGGGCCCAAGCTGTTCTGCGTGTCCGGCGCCGTCGCGGTGCCCGGGGTGTACGAGGTGGCGTTCGGCGCGACGCTGCGCGAGGTGCTGGAGCTGGCCGGCGGCGTGGTCGGCGAGCTGCGCACGATCCTGCTCGGCGGCGCGGCCGGCAGTTTCGTCCTGCCCGACCAGCTCGACACCCCCCTGACGCTGGAGGGCACCCGGGAGATCGGGGCCACGCTGGGTTCGGGAGTGATCCTGGCCTTCGACACCGCCGCCGACCTCACCGCGACGCTGCGCCGGATCGCGGCGTTCTTCCGCGACGAGTCCTGCGGGCAGTGCGTCCCGTGCCGCGTCGGCACGGTGCGGCAAGAGGAGGCGCTGGCGAGGCTGGCCCGCGGGACGCCGCTGGGGTCGAGGGAGACCGAGCTGGCGCTGCTGTCCGACCTGGCCCGGGTCATGCAGGACGCCTCGATCTGCGGGCTGGGACACACCGCCCCCGTCGCGGTCCAGTCGGCCATCGCGCTCGACCTGCTGGCCACGCCCCCGGACCCGTCTCGCAACGGCTCCGCGAACGGGAAGGTGCACCTGTGAGTACCCCGGTGATGCTCGGCCGCATCCAGCGCAGGGTCACCCTGACCGTAGACGACCGCGAGGTCCGCGTCCCCGAAGGCTCGACGATCCTGGACGCGCTGCACGCCGAGGGCGACCCGGCCCAGGCCGACACCCCGACCCTGTGCTGGGCCCCGAACATGCGCCCGATCAACGCGTGTCGGGTATGCGTCGTGGAGGTCGAGGGCTCCAGGGCGCTCGTCCCCTCCTGCGCCCGCACGGTCGAGGACGGCATGGTCGTCCGCACCGACACCGAGAAGGTCCGCCACAGCCGGCGGATGGTGCTGGAGCTGCTCGCCTCGTCGGCGGACCTGTCGCAGGCAGGCCCGGACGTGCAGCGCTGGATGGCCGACTACGACGTCGACCCGATACGCTACGGCCCGCCCGCCCCACCGACCGCGGCCGGCGAACGGGCGCACCGCCACGCCGGCCACCACGCTGCGCCCGACGGCTCCACCGCGGAGACCGTCGCGCAGCCGGTCAAAATCGACAACGACCTCTACGTGCGCGACTACGCCCGCTGCATCATGTGCTACAAGTGCGTCAACGCGTGCGGCACCGACGCCCAGTTCACCTTCGCCATCTCCGCAGCCGGCCGCGGCTTCGACACCCGCATCGCCACCGAGTACGACGTCGAGCTGCCCGGCTCCGCCTGCGTCTACTGCGGCAACTGCATCGGCGTGTGCCCGACCGGAGCCCTCAAGTCGGTCCGCGAGCACGAGCTGCGCGAGTCCGGCCAGTGGGACTCCGCCGCCGAGACCGTCACCACCACGATCTGCTCGTTCTGCGGGGTCGGCTGCAACCTCGAGCTGCACGTCCAGCACGGCCAGATCGTCAACGTCACCTCACCGGCCGACCACAGCGTCACCCACGGCCACCTGTGCATCAAAGGCCGCTTCGGCTTCCAACACGTCCAGAACCTGCCCGAACCACAGCCCTGACCACGCCGTAGAACCCACACAGCTCACGGAACGCCAGTAGCGCCAGCTGGCTCCCACCCACCGCACGATCTGGCTCGCCACCGGCGTTCGGCCAGTGAACTCCGGCTCATGAGACTCTGTCGCCCGTGGGACCTGAGAGGTCGGAGTGGGACGGTGAGCTCGCCGCGAACCGCGGTCCGAGTCGCGTCGTCGTACTGGACAGCATCGTCGAGATCAACAACCGCACAAGTTCCGGCGCCTTCAAGGCCACTGCCGCGGAGGCAGGGCGCTGGTGGGTCAAGCCACTCAACAACCCTTGCGGTCCGCGCATCCCCATCACCGAACTCATCGTTGGCAAGGCTGGAGCTCTCATCAACGCTCCAGTGTGCGAGGTCGCAGTAGTCGAGATACCTCCCGAGCTTGAGGGCGAGGTGTATGGCCACGGCCGACAGCTTGAGCATGGCTATGCAGTCGGATCACGCGACGTTCCTGGAGTGATCGAAGAGCGGGAGCTGAAGTACCGGCAGCTTGACGACAACAGGCGCCGACAAGCTGGCATCTTCGCGTTGTACGACTGGTGTTGGGGGTCTGACGCGCAGTGGCTGTACGCCTCCGAGGCGGACCAGCGCACCCACAGTCATGACCATGGCTACTACCTCCCCGGTCGACCGTGCTGGACCGCAGCCGACCTCCGAGCGGAGGTGGACACGCCGCGTCAGGGACCATGGTCACCCACAGCGCTGGATCCCGAAGCGCTCGACGGCTACGCAGATCGCCTCGATGGGCTGACGCGCGAAGACATCCGGAGCATACTTGACCCAGTACCGCCAGAGTGGCCCGTGACGCAGCATGAGCTAGAGACGGTGGGCTGGTTCCTCGAACGACGAGCAACACAGGTAGCAGAGCGACTTCGACGCCTAGCGATGCAAACGACAGGAGGACAAGAGGAGTGAAATACTACTACTCAGTCGTCCAATATGTTCCCGACAGCTTCCGCGGGGAGTTCGTTAACGTTGCCGTGATCGTCGGCAACGCGGACAGCTGCGAGTGGCGGGTCCGACGCGTAGGCAACGTTTCACGCGCTCGTGGACTCGGAGCCAGCACGTCGCTTGCCACCGTCTGGAGATACCTCGACGACATCGAAAATTTGATTGTCGACCTAACAGACGACATTTCTGAAGCAAATCCAGAAATTCCCCAGCTCGATCGCACCTGGATGGAGACCGAACATCGACGCCTGCGAAACCTGGTTCAACTAAGCGAACCAACAGTCGTCATCGCCGAAGACGTCGAAGAAGCTACGCAAAAGATCTTTGATACTTTCATCGTGGACCCCGACCGACAGAAGAGAAATACGCGATCCCGAGCCATATCAACCCTCCGAGATGCATACTTGTCAAACCTGGATCGACAACTTGTTCACGAAAGAGTTCAAGGCCAGATTGGCCATCAACGTGTCGACATTGACTTCGCGGTCAGCAATGGGGCACTGGCCCAGCTAGCCCATGCTTGGTCTTTCCGTGTCCAGAACACTCAATTAGTGGTAGAGAAGATCAAGGCCTGGAGCTGGACACTGCGCGACGTCCGTGACGGCGGAGGGGAAATTCACGTTTCCGGACGCGAGGAACCGTACAGACTCACGAGCGATGTACCTGTAGAGGTTGTGTATGACAAACCTGAAACAGACCAAGGGAAACGCGCCTTAGATGAATCGTTAGAGGTCTTCGACCGTCTCCAGGTTACCGCACTCACGACAGACCACGTAGAACGAGTTGCGCAGAATGCACTGGAGTCGCTCAGCAGGCGACGAATTTCGGATGCTCGACGGTAGTCCGCAACAACGAGATCGACCAGCTGGAAGTCACTGTCCGCGAGCGCGGCCAGGAACAATGATTCCACCCGGGCCCAGCCTCACGGGCCAGCAGATACCCGACCTTGGCCACCACCGTCGCCGGAAACGAACAGCGCCCGCCTGGCGAGATGCATGCAGGTGAACAACTCCACACACGCGTGGTGATCGTCATCGGTGGCGAGCGCCGCCGCGACCAGCGGGCTGGTGTTGCAAACGACCACGTCAGTCGACCGAAGCCCTCGTCGAGCAACTCCTGCGACCGAGCTGCAACATCGACCCGCCGCGCCCAGCCCACGCCGAAGAACGCCAGCGGCCACGGACGATCGCCACCGATACGAGGTGACGACGAACCTCAGCCAGCCGCCGAAGCTCGTCCGGCCCAGAGTCCACGACTCGGGACTGTCCCCGCGTTGTCCACTGGTTTCCGCCCACCGCCAAGTCAGCGGGTAGCATCGCCCAGAGCCGAGGTCTAGATCGAACCTAGATGTCCCAGCCGCTTCTCGCACCACCCCACCCTGCCGTCTGCGGGCGACGTCTAAGCTCTGGACAGCACCGGGTGGCGTCCGACCCGTTAGGCCATTTGACGCGTAGAACGTGCGACGCCCTGCAGCCCACGTACACGCGTGGTAGTCAGCCTCTCGTAGGATGGCCGTCCTCGTCGAACACGGAGGAGTCATGTCGAGCACGGCTGGGCGAATCTTCCTCAGCTACCGGAGGGGCGACCGCCACTTCGCAGGCCGGTTAGCCGATAGCCTCGTCGGCCGGTTCGGGCGCTCCCGCGTCTTCATGGACGTCGACACTATCGAACCCGGCGCGGACTTCGTGGCGGCGATCGACGACGCCGTGAGCAGGTGCGACCTACTCATCGCCGTGATCGGCCGGGACTGGCTCGAGCTTACGGACTCGAACGGCCGGCGAAAGCTCGATAACCCGAACGACTTCGTAGCGCTCGAGATCAGAACTGCGCTCGACCGCAGGATTCGGGTCATCCCCGTGCTCATCGACGACGCCGAGATGCCCGCCGAGGACAATCTACCCGAAACGCTGCGGAGCTTGTCCCGGCGTCACGCGGTCGATGTGGAACACAACACCTTCCACGCCGATCTAGATCGTATCCTCGTCTCCGTCGACAGAGCGTTGCAGGCGGCGGCGCGAGACGACGTTACGGACGCCCGACGCGGAACCGAGGCCTCGGCAGCGACGACCGCAGCGTCAGCGAGCAATGAGGTGCGGAATGCAGGTGCTCGCCAAGTACCTCGATCAACTGACCCGGTGCGTCAGGCAGCCCCAGCGAGGACCGAGCACCCCGACGAACCGACCACCGTTGCTCTCCCCCACGTTCCGACCCTCGGCCGAGGTGATCACTCGCTTCGGCCACCGACCCGTCGGGCCAGTAGTGAGCGAGCTCTGCCACCGCTGCGCGTCGCCGCCCGGATCGCGCTGTGGTGGGTAATCTTCATACTCGCAATCTTCGCATCCTTCGGGCTCGTTAGCACGATTGTGAGCTCGTCGGCAAACGACATCCCGGCAGCTATATTTGCTGAGGCATTCTTGCTCGCTCTCATCGCAGGCGCAGCACGACTCCTCCGCCGTGAGATCACAGCGCAACGTCTCCTACTCGAACGGCCCAACCTCGACCCAAGAGCTGTCACTTCCGCCCAACGCGCCTTGACTCGACGTCATCTAAAACGCGTCGCCATAGCGTGCGTAGGCGTATCGGTGTCCCTGGCGATTGCTATGGTGTTCACTCCCGCGAACACCCCGAACGAAAACACCACATCCACGCCCGGCGTCCCGCAAGGATAGTGCGACCAGACCACCAACGAGCGGACCGACGGACCTGCCGCTGGCAAGACTGTCACTCCGTATAGACCACGGTCTCTACCAGCAACAACGGCTACGCCTGACCATCACCGATGGCCGCCGTGACCACCAGGTCGACACCTCAAGGCCGGTCGCGGTGGACTCTTGGGCGACCCTTCCGCTTCTCGCGGGTCGAGACGTAGTCCTCGACCCAGTTGCGAGACGACCGCCACTGCCCGTTAGGTCCCTTCGCGGCCTGGAGGGCTCCCCGCACGGCTGCGGCCCGCAAGGCCGCCGAACTGATCCCGGGCGTGGCCAGCGCGGCGAGAGGTACGAGGCGTGCCGGCCCGGCGATCGCGGGAACGACGAACCTGTAGAGGTTGTCGAGGATCGCGCGGGCGATCAGCTCGCCGAGTTCACCACAGTCCCCCGCGTCCGCCCGTCGAAGGGCTTTCCGGTACCGCGTGCGCTGCTGCTTGTAGGTGATCACTGGTGGGTAGCCGAGTCGAACCAGGAGGAGGTTGAGCACCAGCCGTCCGGTACCGCCGTTGCCGTCGAGGAAGGGGTGGATCTGCTCGAAAACGACAGTGCAGCTCCGCGACCTGCTCGGGAAACTCGACGGTGGCCGCCCGGAGGGTCCTGGTGGCTGAGAGCCACCTGCGCATCTCGCCCGCGACGAGCACCCACGACGGCGGGACCATGCCACCGGGGAAGGGATGGATGTCGTGGCGGCGGAACTCGCCGGGGCTCTCGTGAGCGGTGGCGCTGGGATGGGGAGCGACATCCCAAACGGGCTGCATCGCAAGGTGGTGGACTCGCCGGATCTCGGCCAGCGTGAGCGGCTCGTCGCTCTCGTACTCCGGCTCGATCGCCTGGTCGTACACCCACTCCGCAACATCACCGTAACCCTTGACCTCCAGGTACTCGCTCAGCTCCTTGTTGCCGACCGCACGACCCTCGGCCAGAGCTGCTCGACCTGCCTGAGCACGAGGGTGTTGCCCTCGATCGCGGTCGAGTGGTGAGCCTCCTCGAACCAGATCCCGCGCCAGATGTCGGCTGCCTCTTGCGGGTTCGGCAAGCCGCCCAGGCGCTGCCGCAGCTCGGCGATCTGCACATCGAGGCGCTGATACACCTCCAGACGGGGAGGCCAGCCGCGGGGGCTCACACCGACCAGCATAAGTCGTACGCTGAGGCCGAACCTAATTGCACCGTACGACTTTCATCGTACTGCGTGGCGCGACGTGATCAAGCCAGCGGTGCTCGTCGACCACCGCGTGTCCGGCCCTGACCCAGCCCAGTCCCACCCGAGCGGACGGAGGGAGGCGACCGGCCCAGCTACGAGCCACGGACTCGCGCCGCTCACATCCCGACCGCGCGACGACCCCTGCTCCATCGTCTGCCGCCGCCTCGGCTACCGGGCAGGCGAAGCGCTCATCGGTTCAGGTTGCGTCGCTGGTTCGCGGCGGTGATCAGCAGTAAGCCCCACAGCAGGAACCACAGGTCCCAGACTGAAGACGTGCCAGTGCAGGGCGGAGACGTGGACGACGTTCGGTGGTCCGAACAGCCCGCCCAGCGACAGAGCGCCGACCACCACCAGCACACCGCCGTACAGCGCCCGCACGACGCCGCCGGCAAGGGCGCCGCCGATGAGCAGGCGCCGCCGGAAGGCGCCTGCCCCACGGGCGGACCTGCGCCAGGACCAGGAGTCCTTCGGCGACCTTCACAGCGACGACCACCAAACCGAGCGTCACCTCCAGGGGGCCACCGCGCTCGGCAAGCTCGACGAAACGGGGGCCAACGGTCGCCAGCAGCGCGATACCGCCCAACGTCCAGTACAGGCTGACCGCGGCGTAGAGGAACGCGAGCGTCGCAGCCCCGTAGGCAGACCACCGCAGACGCCTGCAGCGCTGCGCACGTCGTGGAGCCCACATCTGCACCTGGTCGAGTCGGCAGCAGTTCAGTGCCGCTCAGGCTAACCACCTGAGGACGCCTCTGCCCGCACCGTCGAGGCGGGCGACCAGGTCGACGGCGTGACTGGTCGGGCGTGTCCTGCCGGGTGAGCAGCGGTCACAGAGCGATGCGGTCAGGTCGTTGCCGGGCGGTGCGGTCGAGGTGGCTGGTGATCCGCTCGTGGAGCTCAGCCAGGTGGGGGGATGCGGAGCGCAGCGGGTGTACCCGCCGCTGCAGGGTGCGCAGACGCTCCAGGACGATGGTCGAGTCGAGGGTGGCGGCGGTGCGCAGCGCGTCCCGCCCGAACGCGGCAGCCTGCTCCGGGTCACGGTCGTGGAGATGAATGATGGCTAGGTTGGCCTGGTGCATACACAGGGGGCGGACCTGCTGGGGTCCGCAGTCGTGCAGCGCCATGGTGCCGAACCTGACGGCCTGCTCGGTATCACCGATAACGCCCAGACACCGTCCGAGGTCCGCCTCGAACCCGTCACCGGTGTAGAAGAGGGCCGCGTCCTCGGGGCTGACCGTCTCGTAGCACCGCTGGGCCGCCAGCACTGCGTGACGCGTCTCGCGGGCGTCGCTGAGCAGGGCCAGACCCCGCGCTTCCACCGCATGCAGCTTCGCGACCAACGCAGGTGTGGCCGTGCCCTCGGCGATGGTCAACCCAGACCGGGCCAACGCCACCGCCTGCCGCCCATACCGCACCATGTCCTGCCCGGCGGGCGCGTTCTCCCCGATCCGCACCGTCAACCGGGCAGCCTCCTGCAAGATGTCCGCGGCG